>NZ_RZTI01000064.1:0-32737 GCF_003997275.1 Mesorhizobium sp. M6A.T.Ce.TU.002.03.1.1 | reverse complement strand
GCCAGACCGTCCGCCAGACTCAACTGACCCAAAACACGATCCGCCATCCCGAATCTCCCTGCTCCAACCTTCACCACAGAATCACCGTTCGGCTTCTGTGCAAAGGTCTCCTTGTGGGAGAAGGTGGCCTTGCGAAGCGAGGTCGGATGAGGGGTGTTCCAGGGAACGCCAGCGCCTCATTCCGTCCAGCACCCCTCAACCGTCTCGGCGCTGCGCGCCGATCCACCTTCTCCCACAAGGGGAGAAGGGAACAGAGCGCTACGGCATCAACTGGTATTCATAAAGCTTCTGGTAGAGCCCGCCTTGCCTAAGCAGCGTCCGGTGCGGGCCGCTTTCCACCACCTTGCCGGCTTCCAGAACCACGATCGTGTCGGCCTGGTGCACGGTCGACAGCCGGTGGGCGATGACGATGGTCGTGCGCCCGACCGTCAGCTGCTGTAGCGCATCGCGAAACAGCGCCTCGGATTCGGCATCGAGTGCGCTGGTCGCTTCATCGAGAAGCAGGATCTCCGCGTTGCGCAGCATGGCGCGCGCGATTGAGATACGCTGGCGCTGGCCGCCGGAAAGCAGCGCGCCGTTCTCGCCGACCTCCGTGTCGTAGCCTTTCGCCATGGCGGTGATGAAATTGTGGGCGTTGGCTGCCTTGGCGGCGGCGATCACGTCCTCGTCGGGCGCGTCCTGCCGCCCGAGACGGATGTTGTGCATCACCGTGCCGGCAAACAGGAACGTGTCCTGGCTCACATAGGCGATCTTCTGCCGCAGTGAGGCGAGTGTGGCGTGCGCAATGTCCTGGCCATCGAACAGCACCTTGCCGCTCTGCGGGTCGTACATACGCATGATCAGGTTGAGGATGGTCGACTTGCCGCCGCCCGATGGCCCGACCAGCGCCGTCATCTTGCCTGCCGCCAGGGTCAGGTCGAACCCTTCGAACACCGGCGGGCTTTCCGGATAGGCAAAGCTAACATTGTCGAAACGGATTTCGCCCGGCCCCGGCCGCAGCGGCTTGGCGTCCGGCTTTTCGGCCAGCGTCAGCGGCCGGTCGGCGAGCTGGAACATCATGCGCACGCCGACGATGCCGGTTTCCAGCGATATACGCACGCGGGCGAGGCGCTTTGCCGGTTCATAGGCAAGCAGCAGCGCCGCGATGAAGGCCATGATGTTGCCTGGCATCTGGCCCCCCTGCAGGACCAGAAGGCCGCTGACCAGGATGGCGCCGGAGATCGCCAGTCCGGCAAGCGTTTCCATCACCGGGCTGGTGGCAGCCTCCAGTGTAGCAATGTTGTTGGCGCGGTTCTCGACATCCGACACCGCCTTGTGCATGCGCTTGCGCATCGCGCCTTCGAGACCGAACGATTTGACGACACGCACGCCGATTGCCGTTTCCTGCATCACCTGCACGATCTGGCCTAGCGAGCGGAATTCCTGCGCGGCGATCTTGCGGACGCGCTTCAGGATGCGGTTGACGCCGTAGATGGCTATGGGCCCGATGACGAAGCAGATCAGGGACAGCGCAGGCTGCTGCCAGACCATGACCGCCACCAGGACAACCAACGTCACCAGGTCGCGCACATAGGACGTGACGACGAGGTCGAGCACGCTGCGAGCGGCCTGTGCATTGTTGGTCATGCGGGTGATCAGGTCGGATGACGAGGTCGAATGGTAGAACTCGATGCCTTGCGCCAGGATGCGGTCGTAGATCTTGCGCTGCCGTTCGGCGATGATGCTGTTGCCGACGCGGCTCATGAAATAGGCTTGGACGAAATTGGCGATGCCCTTGGCGATGAAGATCGCGGCGACCGCCGCGGCAATCCAGTTGATGCGCTCGACTCTTTTGTAGATCACGAACTCATTGGTGATTTCGCGCAGAATCCAGGCGCTGGCGCCCGTCATGGCGGCCACCACCAGCATCGACAGTATGGCGGCGCCGTATCCAAACTTGTGCTGGTGAAAGGATTCCCTGATCAGCCTTACGATAAGGCGCCGGTTCTCTTCCGAGCGTTCGTCACCTTTGAGGAACTTCAAGTTCACACTGGATTTCCGTGGTTGCGAATGTGGCGTTGAGCCCGAAGCCGATCACTGCGCCGCGACACACGATGCGGATTCGCCTCAATGGACGAAAGGCGGCTTATAGAGCGAGTTGTGGTCGGATGGAACTGTTCGCTGCCGCGGAAAGAAACGGCTGCGGCAACCTGTCTTTTGCTCCACGATGCACACGGCCCCGGAAATCGGATTCGATTTTCGCTGGGGATCATGCGCAAAATCAAAGTGCTGCAGCGTTCCTTTGCGCGTCCAAGAGGACGCGCGGCGCTGTAACGTGATTCTGAAAGAGGACGACGACAGATGAATTTCGACCTTATCGTCCGCGGCGGCATGCTGCCCGACGGCACAATCGCCGACATCGGCATCATCGGCGAGACGATCGCGGCCATCGAGCCAGAGTTGAACGTCACCGCGGGCACGGCGATCGACGCCCATGGCAATCTGGTCTCGCCGCCCTTCGTTGATCCACATTTCCACATGGACGCCACGCTCTCCCTGGGAATCCCGCGTATCAACGCGTCTGGCACGTTGCTGGAAGGCATTTCGCTTTGGGGCGAATTGAAGCCGCTGCTGACGCATGAGGCGGTGCGCGACCGCGCCCTCGCCTATTGCGACTGGGCGGTGTCGATGGGTCTGCTCGCCATCCGCACCCATGTCGATGTCTGCGACGACCGCTTGCTGGCGGTTGAAGCCCTGCTCGACGTGAAGAAGACGGTCGCGCCCTATATCGACCTGCAACTGGTCGCCTTCCCGCAGGACGGGTTTTACCGCTCGCCGACGGCGCGCGACAACACCATCAGGGCGCTCGACATGGGTGTCGACATCGTTGGGGGCATTCCGCATTTCGAGCGCACCATGGCCGACGGCACGCGGTCTGTGACGGAACTGTGCGAGATCGCGGCAAAGCGTGGCCTTATGGTCGACCTGCATTGCGACGAGACCGATGATCCGCTGTCGCGCCATATCGAGCAACTAGCCTATGAGACGCAACGCCTCGGCCTGCACGGCAGGGTCGCCGGCTCGCATCTCACTTCGATGCACTCAATGGACAATTACTATGTCTCGAAGCTGTTGCCGCTGATCGCCGAGGCCGGCGTCTCGGCGATCCCCAATCCGCTTATCAACATCATGCTGCAGGGCCGCCACGACACATCTCCCAAGCGCCGCGGCCTGACGCGGGTTAAGGAAATGCTTGCCCTCGGCATCCGCGTCGGCTGGGGCCAGGATTGCGTGCTCGACCCCTGGTATTCGCTGGGCACCGCCGACATGCTCGACGTCGCCTTCATGGGTCTTCACGTCGCTCAGATGTCGAGCCCGGCCGACATGGCGCGCTGCTTCGACATGGTCACCAATGTCAACGCCGCCATCATGGGCCTCGACGATCTCGGCCTGGCGGTCGGCAAGCGCGCCAGCCTCGTCGTCCTCGATGCCGGCGATCCGGTCGAGGCCCTGCGTCTGCGTCCCGAGCGCCTCTGCGTCATCGCCAGGGGCAAGGTGGTGGCCGAGCGGGCCAAGCAGGAAACGCGACTCTCGATCGCAGGACGGCCAGGAACTGTGAACCGCAGGCATCGCCCGCCCATTTCATGACCAATAATGGCAGGCCCAATAGGACATTGAACCTGCATCAAGCCGCGCGCTTCGATCAGATTGATAGGTCCAAACCTTAAGTCTACAATCAGGCTCCAGTTTTATGTCGAGGAGGACACCATGTGGCACAAGACGGCGATGGTGGTCGCGTTGGCGGCGATCTCAGGCTGCATGACGGCAGAAGACCGTCGTGCCGCGGACGAGGCGAAATGCCGGTCCTACGGCTTCGCCAGGAAGAATGATGCCTTCGCGGAATGCCTGCAGCGCATCGATCTCGCGCGGCGCGCGGAACTGAGAAGCGCGTCGGCTTTCGATCCCTGGGACCGGCCCGTGATCTATCGGCCGGTCATCCTTCGGCCACGGCCAAAGTAGGCCGTTCAAATTGGCGATTTTCAGTATAGGCCCAGCCGATTTCCGGCTCTGGTCTGGCCGGGTTCCCGATTTACGCTCGTCAAAGCGGCTGCTTGCGTCTACGACGCTGCTCACCGAGCTTTCATGCGGGAGGAAGCGACATCGGCATGGCACAGCCAACAGCCCAGAATTCGACGATCAGGAACGTGCTTTTGGCTGGCATTCTGCTGATGCTGGCCGGCGATTTCCTGTTTGCGTTGAACGATGCGATGGGCAAATGGCTGGTCGCCAGCTTTTCCGTCGGCCAAGTCGTGCTGATCCGCTCGATCGGCGCCTTTTTCGTGCTCGGCCCGATGATCGCGCGTCAAGGTACGGCCAAGCTGTTCCGCATGGAACGACCTGAGCTGCAGGTCTTGCGCGTCGTCATGACGACGCTCGACACGGCGCTGTTTTACGCCGCCGTCGTCTATCTGCCGCTCGCCGACGTTATGAGCTTCTATATGGCGGGGCCGATCTACGTTGCGGCATTGTCCCACCTGTTGCTCGGTGAAAAGGTCGGCTGGCGCCGCTGGATGGCGATCCTGGTCGGCTTCTGCGGCGTGCTGATCATGCTCAAACCGTCCTCGGCCGCGTTTTCGCTGTCGTCGACCTTCGCGCTGGCCGGAAGCATTTCATTCGCCTTCGCTATCATCCTCAACCGGCGGCTGCGCGGCACCAGCGACACCTCGCTCGTGACCTGGCAAACCATCGGCACATTGCTAGTCGGCGCGGTGCTGACCATCGGCAACTGGCAGACGCCGTCCTCGCTCGATTTCGGCGCCATGCTGCTTCTCGGCATCGTCTCCTGCGGCGCGCATCTGATGATCACCAGGGCGCTGAAGCTGGCGCCCGCTTCGACGCTGGCGCCGCTGCATTACAGCCTGCTGCTGTGGGCCGTCATCTTCGGGCTGGCCTTCTTCGGCGACATGCCCGGCCCGCGCATCCTGATCGGCTCTGGGATCATCGTGCTGGCCGGCCTGTTCATCTTCCATCGCCAGAAGGTGGTCGATACCGTGCCGCCTGAAAACGTGCCGAAAGGCGTGAATTAGGTCTAGCCCGCATGCACCGCCGCCAGATGCCTTGAAAACTCCGGCGTCTCCATCAGCGCCTTGCAGCGCGAAAAACGCCCGTCGGCATAGGCGCGGAAATCGTCGACCGGATTGCTATTGGCAAGCTGGATCAGCCCCCACAGCGTCCACAGCAGGTCGCACATTGCCTTGTAGATGACAACGCGGCCGCGCTCCGCCGGCGTTGGCTCGCCACCGAAATAGGCGAGCATCATCTCTTCCTCCTGCGCGGTATCAAACTGTCCTTCGACGCTGAGGTCGCCGAGATCCCAGAGCGGATCGTTCATGCCGGAATACTCCCAGTCGACGATCCACATCCTGTCGCCCGTATCGAGGAAGTTTTCGCACAGCGGATCGCAGTGGCAGGCGGCGAGGGGCAGGGGATGCGCGGCAAGGGCCGAGCGCACGGTTTCCGCCTCACGTACCACGTCGTGATAGCCGGTGGGCAGGGCGACGTCCTTGGTCGACAATACCTTCAGATAGTCGTCGATCATCGCAAAAAGCTCGAAGCGGAAGGGAAACACGGCGCCGGATGTATGCAATCTGCGGAAAGCTTCGCCGGCACGCGCCGGACTGCCCGGCCGGGTCCTGAATTTTTCCGGCGACATCGTCTCGGCTCCGACGACGAAACGCGTCATCATCACGCCTGTCTCGCCGTCGACATGCAGCACCTCGGGGCTGACGCCGGCCTTGGCGGCTTCGCGTGCCGCCACCGCCTCGCTGGCGCGGTTGATATACTCCTCTGTGCCCTTGCCGGGAATCCGGAGGCAGACATCTCCAGCCCTGAAGACGAGGTTGGTGAGGCCGCCAAGCCGCTCCAGCGGTCCCTGGTAGGCGGCCAGCATTGGAATGGCTGCAAGCGCCGCGCGTGCTTCCTCGTCCACCATCGCTTTCCGCCCCCTTTCGCGTCTTTATTTGTGGCGACGACGGTTCCACAAATTTCACCGTTTGGCTATCATCGCCGGCATGCGATTCACTCCAGCGCCGTGCGTCCCTGTTGGACGCGCAAAGGTCGCTGCAGCACTTGATTTTGCGGATAGGACTGCGATGGCGGACAGGAAAAATGAGGGTGCGCTCGCCGCAGCCTATGCAGCGCAGCGGCCAGAGGAGGTGGCGGCGCTCTACGACCGCTGGTCCGACACCTACGACGCCGACATGTTGGCGGCCGGTTACCGCCATCCAACCATCTGCCTTGCCTTGCTTGCCCGTCATTTGCCGCGCGGCGCGGCACCGCTCCTCGATGCTGGGGCCGGCACCGGGCTGATTGGCGAATGGCTTGCCATCACAGGCTATTCGCACGTCGAGGCGCTCGACATCTCGGCGGGCATGCTGGCCAAGGCCGAGCGCAAGGGCGTCTATTCGGCGCTTCACTGCCTGGCGCTCGGCGGGCCGCTGCCTTTCGCGGATAATGCCTATGCCGGGATCATATCGGCCGGCGTCTTCACCTCGGGCCATGTCGGCGCAGAGGGGCTGGACGAACTGATCCGCATCTGCCGGCCGGGCGGGGTGATCGTGCTGACGGTCAAGAACACGCTGTGGGACGCCGGCTTTTCCGCTCGGATTGCCGACCTCGAGGCGAAGGGCATCGTCACGCGCGCCGAGGAGACGTCGCCCTATGTGTCTATGCCGGGCGAGGCGGACACCGTGCCCAGCCGCGGCCTCGTTCTGCGCGTGAGCTGATCTAATGCATGTCGCCCAAAAGTGCGCAGCGGTTTTGGAATAACGACATGCATAAAAACAAGAACTTAAAGCGCGTCGCATGAATCCCTTCAGACGCGACGCGCTTTAGGCTCTGATCTTTTCTCCCGCCGGATCGTAAAGCGGCTCGAGATGGATCTTTGCCGGCGTCCGCTCCATCGCGACGACCAGCTCGTAATCGCCGGAGGCGAGAAAATCGTCGCTGACGCCATCGGCGTTGCGCACGTAACCATAGCCGATATTTTTGCCAATGGTGTAGCCATAGCCGCCGCTGGTCAGGTAGCCGACCGGCTCGTTGTTGCGCAAGATCGTCTCGCGCCCGAGCAGCACGATCTCGCAATCGTCGACCGTAAAGCCGGCAAAGCGTTTTTTCAGCACCACGCCGCTGACCCTTTCCAGCGCCCGACGTCCGAGGAAATCCGTGTTCTTTCTGAGTTTCACCGCCCAGCCGAGACCGGCCTCCTGCGGCGTGTCGTTGGGTGTGATGTCGGAGCCCCAGGCACGGTAGCCTTTTTCCAGCCGTAGCGATTCCAGCGCCCGGTAGCCGACCGGGCGGATGTTGTATGTCCTGCCTGCGGCCATCAGCGTGTCGAAAATCTCGCCCGCTGCCGCGATCGGCACATGCAGTTCCCAGCCAAGCTCGCCGACATAGGTGATGCGCAGCGCCCGGATGGTGTGGGTGGCAATGGAGATTTCCCGCACATGGCCGAACGGGAAAGCGGTGTTCGACACATCCGCATCGGTCACCGCAGCCAGCACGTCGCGCGCACGCGGTCCCATCAGCGACAGCGTGCCGAAATCCTCGGTGACATCGGTGAGCGTCACATCGAGCTCCTTGCCGACATGGTCGCCGATCCACGAGAAATCATGCGTCCTGAAACCGGTGCCGGTGACGACGTAGAACCGTTCTTCGCCGAGCCGCGCCACGGTCAGGTCGGCCTCGATGCCGCCGCGCGTGTTGAGAAGCTGCGTGTAGGTCAACCGGCCGACCGGCTTGCTGATGTCGTTGGCGCAGATCCAGTCGAGCGCCTTCAGCGCGTCCGCGCCGTTCAGTTCATATTTGGCGAAGGACGACTGGTCGAAGATACCGACGTGTTCGCGCACGTGCCGGTGCTCGTCGCCGACCGGCGAAAACCAGTTCTGCCGGCCCATCGAATAGATGTCCTTCGGCTCGACACCTTCGGGCGCGAACCAGTTCGGCCGCTCCCAGCCGAGCTTCGAGCCGAACACAGCGCGGTGCTTTCGCAGCCGTTCATAGAGCGGCGACACGATCCGCGGCCGGCCCGTGACATACTCCTCATGCGGGAAGCCGATCGTGTAGTGCTTGCCATAGGCTTCCAGCGTGCGGTCGCGGACCCATTGCCGGTCGCGGTGCAGGTCGGAAAAGCGCCTGATATCGACCACCCACAGGTCGAATGGCGCCTCGCCGCCGACCACCCATTGCGCCAGCACCCAGCCGGCGCCGCCGCCCGCCGCGATGCCGAAGGCGTTGAAGCCGGCGCCGACGAACATGTTGGCGCATTCGGGCGCCACGCCGAGGATGAAATTGCCGTCGGGCGTGAAACTCTCGGGCCCGTTGATCATCTGCTTGACGCCGACGGTTTCGAGCGCCGGAACCCGCGCGATCGCCTGGTTCATGTGCTGCTCGAAATGATCGTAATCGTCGTCGAACAGCCGGAACTCCCAGTCATCAGGGACGTCGCCCCCGGGTAGTTCGGTCGTCCAGGCTAGCGGGTTCGGCTCATAGCCGCCCATAACCAGCCCGCCGACCTCCTCCTTGAAATAGGTGCGGCGGTCGGGGTCGCGGATCGTCGGCGCATCGGTCGCCAACCCGTCGATCTTTTCGGTGATTATATACTGGTGCTTCACCGGCTGCAGCGGCACGTTGATGCCGGCTAGCGCGCCGACCTGCCGCGCCCATTGCCCGGCACAGTTCACCACCTTGTCGCAGGCGATATCGCCCCTGTTGGTCTTTATCGCGATGATGCGGCCATCCTTCAAGTCGAAGCCGGTGACGCGCACATCCTCGAACAGTCTGGCGCCATGCATGCGCGCACCTTTGGCCAGCGACTGCGTGATGTCGGAAGGGCTTGCCTGGCCGTCGGTCGGCAGCCAGCTGGCACCGACGAGATCGCCGGTTTCCAGCAGCGGCCACATTGTCTTGACCTCGGCCGGTGACAGCAACTGCATGTCCATGCCAAAGCTTTTCGCCGTCGTCGCCAGCCTCTTATACTCGATCCAGCGGTCGGCATTGGTGGCGAGCCTGAGGCACCCGGTCATCTTCCAGCCGGTGGCCAGCCCGGTTTCGGCTTCCAGCCCCTTGTAGAGATCGACCGAGTATTTCAGCACGCGGGTGATCGAGGCCGACGAGCGCAGCTGTCCGACGAGCCCCGCCGCATGCCAGGTGGAGCCGGAAGTCAGCTTGCCCTGTTCCAAAAGCACGACATCGGCCTTGTGGTCACGCGCCAGATGATAGGCCGTCGAACAGCCGATAATGCCGCCGCCGATGACGACGATCCCGGCATGGGCGGGCAATGTCATGATTTATGTCCGTATTTTGTTCTGTAGTTTTCCAGCGCGGCTTCCAGCCGTGTCAGGTTTTCGGCGGTATAGGCGACGTAGTCGATGCCGGGCGCGTCGAGATAAAGTTCAGAAACCATGCTCCACATCGCCTCGCGCAGCAGCGACGCGCATTGCATGGCCGCATGCGAGCGGCGGATCGCCTCGTCCGGCTCCTTCATGAAATAGGCGGTCAGAAAGGCGAAGGACTCCTCGTCGCTCATGCCGGCGTTCGAGGCGACGCCGGCAAGGTCGAACATCGCCGTGTTGAAACCGGCATATTCGAAATCGATCAGCCACAGTCTGTGGCCGTCGTCGAGAATATTAGCCGGCAAAAGATCATTGTGGCCAAAGACGATCGGCAGCAGTTTCTGCGCCCGTTCGAGCTCGTCCGCAAGCGTCAGCAACCGCGGCAACTCGCTTCGCATGCGGCTGCCGCCTTCCTCCAGCGTGCGCGCATAGTCGCGGATGACATGGAACACCCAGAACATGAAGCCGGCGCCGGAGACATGATTGGGCATCTCCCGGTGGAAGCCGCGCATCAGGGCGGCGACGCGGCCGATATTGGCGCGTACGTCTACCGCGACATAGGTCTTCGCGCCGAGAAATTCCGTCACTAGGATTCCGGGCTCGGAATAAAGGACCGCCGGCGCGAAGCCGGCGGCGTGTGCCGCACGGGTGGTCATCACCTCGCGCTCGCGAAAGACGTGATGGAACGGAAAGTCCTGACCGAAACGCACGACATGCCGCCCGGCCGCATCCTTGACCAGATAGTTCGCGTTGCTCAGGCCGCCCGGCAGCGGCGCGATCTCGATGCTGCCGGTCCAGCAGGGCAGCGCGCGGATGCGGTCCTCGGCGGTCACAGGTTCATCCCTCGTTGGGCGGGGTTCAAGACGCCGCGGGCGAGACAAAGATGGCGGCCGGCAGGAGGGAGCAATGCGAAGATCTCGTCGGTGCGGGATGCCAGGATCGGTATCCCGCACCGCACCGACGAGCCCCTGTGCCGGGTTCTTCGACGCCGGCATCCGCCCCCGCGGATTCGAAAAAATCCTTTTCCCTTGCGCCAGACGATTTTCCAGACGTTCGGGTAAGCGAAATTTGATGCGGCTCTGCCATCGTTCTCCCGTGGCAGCTCCGAGCCTGTCACCAGCCAGTGTCGCGCCATGTGATCTGGCTTGTCAACGAAAACTTGTGGCTTTTTCTGTCTTCTTGCCCGGATTCGCAAGGATTCCTTGTGTACTGTGGCCGATTTGCCTTAGAAGCGGTCAGCAGCGCAACAATCCGATTGGGCGAAACGCGATGATCTATTCGAAGCGGCATGGCGAAATCCTGCGTCTCCTGCAGGAGGAGGGCACCGTCACCATCGCCAGCCTGGCCGACCGGCTGGGCGTCTCGCTGGAGACCGTGCGCCGCGACGTCAAGCCGCTGACCAGTGACGGTTCGATCCTGAAGATGCATGGCGCCGTCGGCCTGCCGTCGATGGCCGGCGAGGCGCCATTCGAGCGGCGCATGCGCGAGAACGCCGACGCCAAGCGCGCCATCGCCCGCATGGTTGCCGCCACCATCCGCGACGGCGAATCGATCATGCTCGACACCGGCACCACCACCTCTTTCCTGGCCCGCGAGCTGCTCGGCCACCGGCGGTTGACGGTGGTCACCAACTCCTCCGACATCGCCCGCACGCTGGCCACCGTCAACGGCAACAAGGTCTATATGGCCGGCGGCGAATTGCGCAGCGATTCGGGCGCCGCCTTCGGCGTCTCGGCCATCGAATTCGTCAGCCGGTTTTCCGTCAATCATGCGGTGATCTCCACCGGTGCGGTCGATGCCGTCACGGGCGTCATGGACTATGATCTGGAAGAGGCGGAAATCGCCCGCATGGTGCTGTCGCGCGGCCAGCGCTCGCTCGTCATCACCGACCATACCAAGTTCGGCCGCCAAGGCCTGGTTCAGGTCTGCGGCTTCGAAGGTTTTTCCGAACTTGCGACCGACCGTTCTCCGCCGCGCGACATCGCCGCCGCTCTTGTCCAGGCGGGCGCACGGCTCAGCATTGCGGATGGCAAGATCGGAATCTAATCGAAAACCAGCGATTGGTGGGCGCATACGCCCGCGAAGGCTCCGCTCGATACGGCGAAGGCGATGTTGTGCATCGAACGTGCCGCATCTCCGGCGGCATAGACGCCGGGCACGGTCGTCTGCTGCCGGTCGTCGACGGTGATCACTGGGCCGAGGAAGCCTTCCGTGAAAGTACAGCCAAGCTGCTCGGCCAGCGGGCTCGCCATGGTGTTGCGCGGCGCGGTGAACAGCGCCTTGATGCCGGCTTTGCGGCCGTCTTCGAGACTGACGATCAGCCCGCCCGAACTATCCTTTTCCAGCCCCGCCACGCCGGCCGGCTCGAACCGTACGTTCCGCCTTTCCAGCGCAAGCATTTGTTCCGCGTCCGGCTCGAACATGCCGTTTGCGAACAGCGTGACGTCACCCCAGTCGGCGATCAATTGCGCCTGATGCACTGCCATCGGGCCGGTTGCCAGCACGCCAAGCGGCCCGCCGGCCACCTCGTAACCATGGCAATAAGGACAGTGCAGCACGCTCTTTCCCCAATGCTCGGCAAGCCCGGGGACATCCGGCAGGATATCGCGCACGCCGGTGGCAAGCACCAGCCGCGCCGCGCCGAATGTCTCGCCGCGATCAGTCATAATCTCGAAGCCGGAACCGGCGGCAGCGGCCTTGTTCGCCAATCCGACGACGACCCTGGCTGTCGGATAGGCCAGCAGCTGCCGTCTTGCGTCGTCCAGGATTGCGCCGGGCGCGCGCCCGTCCTGTCCCAGGAACCCGTGCGAATGTTCGGCAAAACGGTTACGCGGCTGGCCCGCGTCGATCACCAGGACGTTGCGCCGGGCCCGTCCTGCCTGGATGGCGGCGGACAGGCCGGCAAAGCTGCCGCCGACGACGATCAGATCATACTGCGTAGCTGGCAGATCATACTGCATGGCTGGTCACTCCAATCAACTCGTAACGGCGGTGGAAATCGGCGGCGAGATCGGCGAGCGTGATGCGACTGAGTTTTTCCGCCAGCAGCCTCTCGGCCTCGATGCGAAAATCATCGAGCGCCGCTATCACCGCTTGTTCGACAAGGCAGCCGGGACTTTCCGGCTCGGTGCCGAACGGCAGCAGCGTTTCGCCAAGGGCGGCGCTGATCTCGGCCAGCGAGATTTTCTCGGGCGCACGGCCAAGCTGCCAGCCGCCGCCATGGCCGCGCGACGAGGTGACGATGCCAGCGTCGCGCAAGCCAGCAATGGTCCGGCGGACGACGACCGGGTTCGTGTGGATGAATGTGGCGAGCTGCTCGGAGGTCAGCGCGTCCTCCTGCGTCTCGGCCATGTGGACGAGAATGTGCAGGGTCGAGGAAAGTCTGCTGTTTCGTTTCATGTAACTTACTTAGTTACGAGTCTCGCGGTCGTCAAGCGCCGTCGCCCACTTCCCAGCGCCGCCTTCGCCGTGTTTAGTCCGGCCATGGCCTTCACCATCCGCCAATTGCAGTTCTTCATCGCCGTCGCCGAGCAAGGCACGGTGTCGGGTGCTGCGCAGAACCTGTCGATCTCGCAATCGTCGGTCACCGAAGCGATCAAGGAACTGGAACACGATCTCGGCGTCGAGCTATTCGAGCGCCACCCGCGCGGCTTGAACATCACTCACAAGGGCCATCAGTTCCTGCGCCACGCGACAAAGATTCTTGCCGACGTTTCCGATGCGCGCCGCGCCTTCTTCGGCGAGCAAGCGGCCGCAGGCGGCCGGCTCCAGCTCGGTGTCACCTCGCTGGTCGCCGGCTATGTGCTGTCCGACCTTCTCGCCCGCTATCGACGTGCCTACCCGGGCGTTGAGGTCTCGGCCATCGAGGACAATGGCGATTACCTTGAGCACCTCCTGATCGGAGGCAAGCTCGACATCGCCGTCATGGTCACCTCGAACCTGCGCGATCGCACCGCGCTGCAATCGGAAATTCTCGAAGTCTCGGCCTACCGGCTATGGCTGCCGCTCGGCCACCCGCTGGCCGGCGCCGACATCATCGGCATTGGCGACATCGCCTCGGAGCCGCTGATCATGCTGACCGTCGACGAGATCGAGGAGAATACCGGGAAACTGCTGGCGGCGATCGGCGCCAGGCCGCATGTCGCCTTCCGCACCCGCTCTGTCGAGGCGGTGCGCAGCCTCGTCGCCACCGGCGCCGGTGTGGCGTTGTTGCCCGACCTCGTCTACCGGCCATGGTCGCTCGAAGGCGACCGCATCGAATCGCGCGATATTTCGGGCTCTTTGCCGGTGGTGCAGGTCGGCATGGTCTGGCGGCGCGGCTCCGGCCTGCCGCAGGCCGCACGCGACTTCATCGGGCTTGCCCAATCGCAGCGCATGGTCCGTCAGCGACCGGAGAAGATTGGCCGCTGATCTATCGGAAAAACCGATATCGCCTTTCTGATAAATGAATTTGCGAAACCGGAAATTTCGCAGCACCTTCACGGTCGGGACCAAGCCGCCGCGACAGTGCGGCCCCTCAAATGGGAGATCGACGATGAATTCATTCCTGAAGTCATGCACTGCACTGACGGTCGCGCTGACCTTCTCCGGCCAGGCGATCGCTCAGGTCAAGGAACTCGGCAAGGGCGAAGGCCAGGTCAACATTGTCGCCTGGCCCGGCTACATCGAGCGCGGCGAAACCGACAAGGGCTACGACTGGGTCACGTCCTTCGAGAAGGACACAGGCTGCAAGGTCAACGTCAAGACGGCCAACACGTCCGACGAAATGGTCGCGCTGATGAATGAGGGCGGCTTCGATCTCGTCACCGCCTCGGGCGACGCGTCGCTGCGCCTCGTCGCCGGCAAGCGCGTCCAGCCGATCAACACCGATCTCGTCCCGAGTTGGAAGACGGTCGACGACCGGCTCAAGGATGCGCCGTGGTTCACGGTCGGCGGCGTCCACTACGGCGTCCCCTACCAGTGGGGCCCGAATGTGCTGATGTACAACACCGAGGTGTTCAAGGAAGCGCCGAAGAGCTGGAACGTCGTCTTCGAGGAGATGACCTTGCCTGACGGCAAGTCGAACAAGGGCCGCGTCCAGGCCTATGACGGGCCGATCCATGTCGCCGATGCCGCCAACTATCTGATGTTTCACAAGCCGGAGCTCGGCATCAAGGATCCCTACGAGCTGACCGAGGATCAGTACAAGGCCGCGCTAGATCTGCTGCGCGTCCAGCGCACGCTGGTCGGACGCTACTGGCATGACGCCGCCATCCAGGTCGACGACTTCCAGAACGAAGGCGTTGTTGCTTCAGGTTCATGGCCCTACCAGGTCAACACGCTGGTTGCCGCCAAGAAACCGGTCGCTTCGACTATTCCGCAAGAAGGCGTCACCGGCTGGGCCGACACCACCATGATGGAGGCCGACGTAGCCCACCCGAACTGCGCCTATATGTGGCTGGAACATTCGCTGTCGCCGAAAGTCCAGGGCGACATTTCCGCCTGGTTCGGCTCGTTGCCGGTGGTGCCGGCTGCCTGCAAAGGCAACGAACTGCTCGGCGAAGAAGGCTGCAAGACCAACGGCTACGACAATTTCGAAAAGATCAAGTTCTGGAAGACGCCAGTGTCGAAATGCGCCACCCAGAACGACCAGTGCGTGCCTTACTATCGCTGGGTGTCGGATTACATTGGCGTCATCGGCGGGCGGTGAGTTCGTCTCACTCGTTCTGAGAGCGTATCACTGCCCTCACTCTCACCCTCTCCCCGACGGGAGAGGGAGGACGCCGGCGTTTAGGTAAGCCCCTTCTCCCCGTCACTATACGGGGAGAAGGTGCCGGCAGGCGGATGAGGGGGCAGCGCCGTCGCCTGAATTTGATCAGCCTGGGACAGCCCATGACATCAGCCGTTTCGTTCGCCAAAGTCTCTCGCCATTTCGGCAGCGTGCGCGCCGTCGATACGGTTGATCTCGATATCGTGCCGGGCGAGTTCTTTGCCATGCTTGGACCTTCCGGCTCCGGCAAGACGACCTGCCTGCGCCTCATCGCCGGCTTCGAGCAGCCGACGGCGGGCTCGATCTCCATTTTCGGCGAACGCGCCGAAGGCGTCCCGCCCTATCGCCGCAACGTCAACACCGTGTTTCAGGATTACGCGCTGTTCCCGCATCTCAACGTGCTCGACAACGTCGCCTATGGGCTGATGGTCAAGGGCGTCGGCAAGCCGGAGCGGCAGAAGGCGGCGGAAGAGGCACTGTCGCTGGTGCGGCTTCCGGGCTACGGCGCCCGCCGTCCCGGCCAGCTTTCCGGTGGCCAGCGCCAGCGCGTCGCGCTCGCTCGCGCGTTGGTCAACCAGCCCAAGGTGCTTTTGCTCGACGAGCCGCTTGGCGCGCTCGACCTCAAGCTGCGCGAAAACATGCAGGAGGAGCTGAAGTCGCTGCAGAAGGCGCTCGGCATTACCTTCGTCTTCGTCACCCACGATCAGGGCGAGGCCCTTTCGATGGCCGACCGCGTCGCCGTCTTCAACGACGGCAAGGTCATGCAGATCGGCACGCCGGAGGACATCTACCAGCGCCCGAAGACGCGTTTCGTCGCCGATTTCGTCGGCTCGTCCAATGTGCTGCCGCCTGATTTCGTCCAGCGTTATTCCGGCCAGCATCGCTGGGGGAGCCTGCGTCCTGAATCCATTCGCATTGGTCGAGCGGCCAAGGGCGACGGCGTTGCCGCTCGCCTCGTCTCGACCAACTATCTCGGCGCCACGACAAGACTGGCGCTCGATGCCGACGGGCTGAGGCTGCACGCCGTCGTGCCAGCGGGTGCGAAATTGCCGAGGGAGGGTGAGGCTGTCGTGCTCACCTTCAACCGCGAGCATCTGCATCTGATGGACGAGCCGGCATGATGGCGCTGAAGGTAGCTGGCGGACTGAATGAGGCGCTCTACGGCGCCCCCCTCTGTCCTGCCGGACATCTCCCCCACTTGGGGGGAGATCGGCAGCTTGGTCGGCGGCACCTCTTCTGCAACGTTGGTGGTTGGCGAAAGCGGTCGCGACATCCGATCTCCCCCCAAGTGGGGGAGATGTCCGGCAGGACAGAGGGGGGCGCGAAGGAACGCGACCTGTCGAAGAAGCCATGACCCTGACCGCGACCCAGGCAAAAGCCGCCCCAGCCGTCCTCCCCCGCGGCGGCGGCATGCGTGGCGCCTTGTCCGACGTCTTCTGGCGCAAGCCGAAGCTGCTGCTGCTGTTGATGCTGCTGCCGCCGGTGCTGTGGCTCGGCATCGTCTATATCGGCTCGCTGTTCGCGCTGCTCTTGCAGAGTTTTTTCTCGATCGACGAATTCTCCGGCCTCATCAACCGCGAATTCACGCTGAAGACCTATGGCGACCTGCTCCAGGCCGCCAATCTCGACATAATCCTGCGCACGGTGACGATGGCAGCCCTGGTCACGCTCGCCTCCGCGGTGATCGCCTTCCCCATCGCCTATTACGCGGCGCGCTATGCGCGCGGCCGCTGGAAGGCGCTGTTCTATCTCGGCATCATGCTGCCGCTGTGGTCGAGCTATCTGGTCAAGATCTACGCCTGGAAGCTCATCCTCGCCAAGGAAGGCATCCTGACCTGGCTGCTCACCAAGCTGCATCTTCTATGGCTTGTTGATGGCTGGCTGTCGCTGCCGATCGTCGGCGGCAATTCGCTGTCGGTGTCGTCCACCGGCACCTTCATCGTCTTCGTTTACGTCTGGCTGCCCTTCATGATCCTGCCGGTGCAGGCGGCACTCGAGCGCGTGCCGGGCAATCTGGTCGAAGCCTCGTCCGATCTTGGCGCCTCGCCCGGCCAGACCTTCCGCAACGTGCTGTTCCCGCTGGCGCTGCCGGGCATCGTCGCCGGCTCGATATTCACCTTCTCGCTGACGCTCGGCGATTACATCATCCCGCAGATCATCGGCACCTCGCGGTTGTTCATCGGGCAGGCCGTCTATTCGCAGCAGGGCACCGCCGGCAACATTCCGCTTGCCGCCGCCTTCACCGTAGTGCCCATCGTCATCATGGGCTTCTACCTCTGGGGCGCCAAGCGCATGGGAGCTTTCGATGCGCTCTGATGGCTCACCCGCTCCTCTCGGCCTGAAGGTGGCCGCCGCCTGCGGCCTGCTGTTCCTGCATCTGCCGATCCTCCTGATCTTTATCTATGCCTTCACGACCGAGGAAAAGAGCTTCGTCTGGCCGCCGCCGGGGCTGACGACGCAGTGGTTCGCCGTCACCTGGAACCGCCCGGACGTTTGGCAAGCGCTGTCGCTGTCGGTCCGTGTCGCCGCCATCTCGACCGCCGTCGCGCTGGTCCTCGGCACACTGTGCGCGGCGGCCGTGTCGCGAACACGGTTCTTTGGCCGCGAAACCATCTCGCTGCTGGTCATCCTGCCCATCGCGCTGCCTGGCATCATCACCGGCATCGCGTTGCGTTCGGCCTTTTCGCTGGCCGAGATCCCGTTCTCGTTCTGGACGATCGTGCTCGGCCACGCCACCTTCTGCGTCGTCGTCGTTTACAACAACGCCGTCGCCCGCTTCCGCCGCACCTCCGGCTCGATGATCGAGGCATCGATGGACCTTGGCGCCGACGGCTTCCAGACGTTCCGCCATGTCGTGCTGCCCAACATCGCCACCGCCCTGCTCGCCGGCGGCATGCTCGCCTTCGCGCTGTCGTTCGACGAGGTCATCGTCACCACCTTCACCGCCGGCCAGCAGCAGACGTTGCCGATCTGGATGCTGGAGGAGTTGATCCGTCCGCGCCAGCGCCCGGTCACCAATGTCGTGGCCATGGTTGTCGTGCTGGTGACGCTGCTGCCCATCCTCGCCGCCTACTACCTGACCCGCGACGGCGACCAGATCGCCGGTTCGGGCAAATGACGTCAAAAATCCATAAGGGAGAGACTTCCATGGACACAAAGATGCTGATCGGCTCGAAATTCGAGAAGGGCACCGAGACCGAGGAGCCGATCCTCAATCCGAAGACCGGGGCGACCATCCTCAACCTGCCTGAAGCCAGCCAGGCGCAGATCGAGGCAGCGGTGCTGGCGGCCGAAAAGGCTTTCGTCACCTGGTCGCGCACCACGCCGGCGCAGCGCGCGGGCTATCTCCTGAAGATCGCCGACCGCATCGAGGCCGACGCGAAGGATTTCGCCGCACTCGAGGCGCTCAATTGCGGCAAGCCGATCAATGCCGTGCTCAACGACGAGATCCCGGCGATCGTCGATTGCTACCGCTTCTTTGCCGGTGCCGTCCGCTCGATGCCCGGGCAGGTCGCCGGCGAATACATCCCCGGCCACACTTCGATGGTCCGGCGCGATGCCATCGGCGTCGTCGCTTCGATCGCGCCGTGGAACTACCCGCTGATGATGATGGCCTGGAAGCTGGCGCCGGCGATCGCCGGCGGCAATACCGTGGTTTTCAAACCATCGGAGCAGACGCCGCTGACGGCGCTAAAGCTGGCGAAGGTACTAGCCGAGATCCTGCCGGAAGGCGTCGTCAATGTCGTGCTCGGCCGCGGAGACAGCGTCGGCAACACGCTGATCAACCACCCGAAAATCAACATGATCTCGATCACCGGCGATGTCGCCACCGGCAAGAAGGTGCTGCAGGCCGCCGCCAAGTCCGTCAAGCGCACCCATCTCGAGCTCGGTGGCAAGGCGCCGGTCATCGTCTTCGATGACGCCGACCTGGGCGCGGTGATCAACGGCCTGCGCGCCTTCGGCTATTACAATGCCGGCCAGGACTGCACCGCCGCCTGTCGCATCTATGCCGGCAAGAAGATCTACGACAAGCTTGTCGCCGACCTTTCCTCGGCCGTCTCGACCATCAAGTACAACCGCCCCGACGACACCGAGAACGAGATCGGGCCGCTCATCTCACGCCGCCAGCGCGACCGCGTTTCGAGCTTCGTCGAACGCGCCTCCGAGTTGAAGCACATCGAGATCACCACCGGTGGCAAGCCGGGCGAGGGCTCCGGCTTCTTCTACCAGCCGACGGTCGTCGCCGGCGCCTTGCAGGAAGACGAGATCGTGCGCCGCGAAGTGTTCGGGCCGGTCGTCTCGGTCACTCGCTTTTCCGAAGTCGACGAGGCGGTGAGCTGGGCCAATGACAGCGACTATGGCCTCGCGTCCTCGGTGTGGACCAAGGATGTCTCGCGCGCCATGGCGACAGCCGCTCGGTTGCAATATGGCTGCACCTGGATCAACACCCATTTCATGCTGACCAACGAGATGCCGCATGGCGGGCTGAAACAGTCCGGCTACGGAAAGGACATGTCACTCTATGCCCTGGAGGATTATACCGCCGTGCGGCATGTGATGGTGGCACACGGCTAGCGCCTTCCCTTCTCCCCGCTCACGGGGAGAAGGTGGCCCGAAGGGCGGATGAGGGGCAGCACAAGCTTCTGCCAACTTGGCGCTGCCCCTTATCTGCCTGCCGGCATCTTCTTCCCGTTGACGGGCAGAAGAGCGCTACTCCACAATGCGATAGATGTTCCACAGGCTGGTGCCCGACACCACATAGGGCTCCATCTCCTTCCCCCATTTGGCGTGCGCGTCGATCTTGCCGATCTTGGCGAAGAATTCCTCCAGTTGTGCCAGGCTTTCGACCTGGTGGTGTGACTCGACCGTCGCCTCCCGTGCGCCGATCGAACCGGTCATGATCTGGAACTCAAGCTCGGCGAGACCGACCTGCGAGCCGATCTCGCGTTCCCATTTTTTCAACAAGTCGAGCACTGCCTGCTTGTGCCCGAACTTGGCGTCGATCTGCCATCTGGCGCTGAACATGGCCGCCTCCTCACTCGTCCCATGCCTGCACGACGGTCTGCCGCGCAATCTGGCCGTCCTTCAGCTCCAGCATCGCCGCGCAGAACACTTTTGTGCCGTCCGGGTAGTCGCAGGCCTGGGTGAAGGCGAGGTTGTCGCCGTCGGCGATGGTGGTGTCGACCTTGTGGGTCATCGCCCGGCTGCAGATGTCGTCCCAGAACGTGCTGATCGCCGCGCGCCCGCGGATTTCGCGCGGCTTGCTCGGCGGATTGTTGCGGTCGATTACCCGCACCAGCGCGTCGTCGGCATAGAAGCTCGACAGCAATTTTCCGTCACGGCCTTCGATCGCTTTCTTGATCGCCGCGCCGTCCACGGCCTGTGTCTTGGTCACCATTGTATCCTCCATGTGCCCGTCTTCACGAGCGGGCGTTTGATTGATCGGCGCTGTCCGGCGTTCATCGCCGGGGAGTGATTTTTCTACTGTGACTTCGCCTTGACGGCGGCGAACACCTCATCGGCCTGCTGCTTGAAAGTCGCGAGATCGATCTGGCTGCCGTTGAGCATCGTCGACCAGTGGCGCACGATCGCGGCCATCGCCACCGCTTCCTTGATCTCCTCGTCGGTTGCGCCATTGAGCTTGGCTGCCTGCGTGTGGAAATAGATGCAGTACTGGCAGGGGATCTGCGCAGCGACAGCGAGGCCCATCAACTCCTTGGTCTTGCCATCGAGCGCGGTTTTCGGGTTGAGCTGCACCCCTTTGATCTCAGCCCAGGCGCCGGCGACCGCGACGTCCGGCAGTGTCCTGAACATGTCCGGAACCGAGCCGAGCGTCGCCTGGATATCCTTGTAGGCAGCCGTTGCCGAAGCATCCTCGGCCTTTGCCGGGGCAACAGTCAGGAGCGCACCAATGCCTGCTGCCATCACCAATGATTGGATCTTCCATTTCAACATTTCATCCTCCCTTCGCGGTGCCTTTTCTCGGCGACATCCGCCTGGCCTGCGGAGAGAATTGATACGCTTACGCTTCCGTGGCCGCTTCGCCCGAAAGCGCCATGGCTCTCATGGCCCGTCCGGGCCAGCGTGCCTGGCAGAAAACGCCGCCGCAGCCGCGCGCGACGGCAGATCCAGCTTGAGCAATATGTTGGCGACGTGGCGCTTGACCGTGTGCTCGCTCAGCCTGAGTTCGGCGGCAATCGCGGCATTGCTCTTGCCGTCGGCAATCAGGTTCACCACCTCGCTTTCGCGTGCCGTCAGCGCTGCCGGCTCGGTCATCCGGGCTTTGGGCCGGCAGGCGGGCTCCAGATGCTGTTCGGACGTCGCATGCACCAGGGCGAGCGGCTCATCGAGTTCGTCAAGCGCGATCCGCCCGGCATCGGTGAAATGAAGGCCCGAACCGGTTGCCAGATCGGCGACCAGCCGGGACGCGAGGATATCGCCGCTGCCGGCATGGGCGGCAAGCTGCATCGTCACGCGGCCTGTCAGCCCCGCCGGCGGTCCGCGCAACTCGATCTCGCCGACATGCGCACCTTGCGCTGTGGCCACGCCGATCTTCTGTGCCGCGTCGCGCAGCGCCGCCGCACAGCGTATGGCACGCGCCGGGGCGTCGAACCGCGACATCATCAGCTCGCCATGCGTTCCAGCAGAGCGGCCACCATGGCGCCCGACCAGCAGCCGCCAAGTTTCCTGAAAACGCTGGCTGCGCTCGCTCCACATGCGGTCGCCGAGGCGCGCGGTATCGTAGATGCGGGTCGCTAGAAGTGCGGCTAGCACGCGCTCCGCCTCGGCGACAGCGCGCTCGCCGGTTAGAAACTCCTCGATCAGGTCGGCCACCCGGTCCACGTCGCCGGTCCAAATCGGGTGGTCGCGGCCAGGGATCACGACCAGGCGGGCATTCGGGATCTTTTTGGCCAGGAAACGACTGGCGTCGGGATCGACCCGCGCATCGTTGCGGCGATGGATCAGCAACGTTGGTGCGCTGATCGCCGCCAGCACGCCGCGCACGTCGGTCCCCGCATTCATGCGCGCCAAGGCAGCTGCCGCCGTCGGGCTCGCCGATAGCCGCTCGAAGCGCCCCCACCATGTTGCAAAACGGGAATCGTCAACCCGGCCAGGCGCGAAATTAGGCAAGGTGGCGCCGGTGCCCCATGCGGTCTCCGCCATCTCGATGAAGGCGTCGAGGCGTTCCGGTGGCATCACCCATTTGTGGAAATGTGCATAGCCGCCATAGAGCACCAGCGCCCGGGTCCGCTCCGGATAGGTGGCGGCGAACAGCATCGCCATCGGCGCGCCTTCCGAAGCACCGAGCAATGCCGCACGGCCGCTGCCAGTGGCATCCATCACCGCACGCACATCGTCCATGCGGGTTTCGAGACTAGGCAGGTGATGCGCATCGACGCGATCGGACAGGCCGGTGCCGCGCTTGTCGAACAGGATCAGCCGCGAGAACGCTGAAAGCCGTTTCAGCAGACGGCTGTAACCCTCGTCTTCCCAGTGCAGATCGAGATTGGAAATGAAGCCCGGCACGAAAACGAGATCGAACGATCCCTGGCCGACCACCTGGTAGGCGATCCGCACGTCGCCGCTTCGGGCATATCGAGTTTCGATCGGCCTCACGAGGTTTGTCCGCCCGGCCCGACGATTTCTGGTCGCGGGATCATAGCAGAGCCGCGCGGATTGCGGCAGATGCAACTTTAGAGAGGTTGAATGTAAGCCGGCGGCAGCTAAAGAGACGTTTGCTGGCCTATTTCTGTGACGCCGCGGCGATCTCGGCCTTCCCGTCCGCGCTAAAACCTGCGCCCTCCGGCGCACTCGGCCGCTTGATCCTCACCGAGGCGGCCACGACAAGCTCGTTGAACCCTTCGCCACCGCTGTCCAGCATTTCGAACAACTGCCGCCGCATCCTCGGTTCCCAGAACTTGTTGATGTGCTCGGCGACGCCGGCAATGCCTTCCTCGCGCGGCTTGGAGTGAAAAAAGGCTGCGATCTGGTTGGCCATGCGGACCAGCTTCTCGCCGGTGCTCATGATGTGGCCTTCGTCATGCGACATGCTTGGCAACTCCGGAAACCACCCGTTCGGGGTGGGTGAAAATATCGAAATCATCGCCGCGCACGAGAGCCACCAGCGTCATGCCGGCATCCTCGGCGGTGCGGATGGCAAGTGCCGTCGGCGCCGAGACGGCAATGATGAAGGCAGCACCTATCGCCGCCGTCTTCTGTACCATCTCGACCGAAACGCGCGACGTCACGACGACGGCACCCGAGGTGCCGTCGATGCCGGCTTTGGCCAGTGCGCCGGCCAGCTTGTCGAGCGCATTGTGGCGGCCGACATCCTCGCGCGCCATGACAATGCCCTTGCCGTGGATGTAAAAACCGGCGGCATGCACCGCACCGGTCTCGGCGTGCAGCGGCTGCACCCTCGACAGAAGCTTGACCGAGCGGATGATATCTTCGGCCGCAAGCGTAAGTTTTGACGAACCGACGGCCTCGACCGAGCGCATCGCTTCCTCGATCGATTCGATGCCGCACAGCCCGCAACCGACCGGTCCGGCCAGCCGTCTGCGCCGCGCTTCGAAGCGCGTATTGGCCTGGTCCTTCAAGCTGATCTGGATGTCGATGCCGGCGCCGTGATCTTCGATTTCGATCGCCTCGATTTCTTGGCGGTCGGCGATGATGCCTTCGGTCAGTGAGAAGCCGAGCGCGAAATCCTCGAAATCGGCGGGACTTGCCATCATCACCGCATGAGTGGTGCCGGCAAAGGAGAACGCCACCGGCGTCTCTTCCGGCACCATACGGTTGGCGGCCGCAGTGCCGCCGGCGCGGTGCGCCAGCCGCGAGATCTGCGTCGTGGCTTTGCGGCGCGCGCTCAAAGATTACTCCGCTGCTTCCAGCGTCGCGATGCGACGGCTGTTGCGGGCCTGCTCGTCATAGTCGATCTGCCATTCCGACGGTCCGTTGGACGCGCCTACCTGCACCGCCGTCACCTTATATTCCGGACAGTTGGTTGCCCAGTCGGAGAAATCGGTGGTGATGACGTTGGCCTGCGTGTCGGGGTGGTGGAACGTCGTATAGACCACGCCAGGCGACACCTTGTCGGTGATCAGCGCGCGCAGCGTCGTCTCGCCGGAGCGGCTGGTCAGGCGGACCCAGTCGCCGTCACGCAGACCGCGGTTTTCGGCGTCATGCGGGTGGATCTCCAGCCGGTCCTCGCTGTGCCACATGATATTGTCGGTACGTCTGGTCTGCGCGCCGACATTGTACTGCGACAGGATGCGGCCGGTGGTCAGCAGCAGCGGGAAGCGTGGTCCCGTCCTCTCGTCGGTCGCCACATATTCGGTGCGGATGAACTTGCCCTTGCCGCGCACAAAGCCGCTGATATGCATGATCGGCGTGCCCTCCGGCGCCTTCTCGTTGCAGGGCCACTGCACCGAGCCCATCTTTTCCAGATAATCGTAGGAGACGCTGGCGAAGCTGGGCGTCGTTGTGGCGATCTCGTCCATGATTTCCGACGGATGCTGGTAATTCCAGGCAAGCCCCATCGTCTGCGCGAGCTTCTGCGTCACTTCCCAGTCGGCCAGCCCGTTCTTCGGCGCCATCACCTTGCGCACGCGGTTGATGCGGCGCTCGGCATTGGTGAAGGTGCCGTCCTTCTCGAGGAAGGTCGAGCCGGGCAGGAAGACATGCGCGTAGTTGGCGGTCTCGTTGAGGAAAAGATCGTGCACGACCACGCATTCCATTGCCGCCAGCCCTGCGGCGACATGCTTGGTGTCGGGATCGGACTGCAAGATGTCCTCGCCCTGCACGTAGAGGCCCTTGAACGAGCCGTCGACGGCGGCGTCCAGCATGTTGGGGATGCGCAGGCCGGGCTCATCGTCGAGCTTGACGCCCCACAGGCTCTCATAGATGTCGCGCACCGCATCGCCGGAGACGTGGCGATAGCCGGGCAGCTCATGCGGGAACGAGCCCATGTCGCAGGAGCCCTGGACATTGTTCTGGCCGCGCAGCGGGTTCACGCCGACGCCCGGGCGGCCGATATTGCCGGTCGCCATGGCAAGATTGGCAATGGCGATGACCGTTGTCGAGCCCTGGCTGTGCTCGGTCACGCCGAGGCCGTAATAGATCGCGCCATTGCCGCCGGTGGCAAACAGCCGAGCGGCGCCGCGGATCTCTTCGGGATCGACACTGGCAAGCTGACCGACCACTTCAGGGCTGTTTTCCGGCAGCGCCACGAATGACGCCCAGTCCTGGAACTCGTCCCAGTCGCAGCGCTCGCGGATGAAGGCTTCGTCGAACAGGCCTTCGGTGACAATGACGTGGGCAAGCGCGGTGACCACGGCGACGTTGGTGCCGGGCTTCAGCGGCAGATGGTGCTGCGCCTCGATATGAGCCGAGCGCACGATATCGGTGCGGCGCGGGTCGAGCACGATCAGCTTGGCACCTTTGCGCAACCGCTTCTTCATGCGCGAAGCAAATACCGGATGCGCGTCGGTCGGATTGGCACCGATGATCATCACCACGTCGGTTTTCTCGATCGAATCGAAATCCTGGGTGCCGGCCGAAGTGCCGAATGTCTGGCCAAGGCCATAGCCGGTCGGCGAATGGCAGACGCGGGCGCAGGTGTCGACATTGTTGTTGCGGAAACCCTGGCGGATCAGTTTCTGCACCAGATAGGTTTCCTCGTTCGTGCAGCGCGACGAGGTGATGCCGCCGATCGAGGTGCGGCCATACTGGTACTGGATGCGGCGGAACTCGTTGGCGGTATG
Source organism: Mesorhizobium sp. M6A.T.Ce.TU.002.03.1.1 (assembly GCF_003997275.1). NCBI lineage: Bacteria > Pseudomonadati > Pseudomonadota > Alphaproteobacteria > Hyphomicrobiales > Phyllobacteriaceae > Mesorhizobium > Mesorhizobium sp. M6A.T.Ce.TU.002.03.1.1. Next base: position 6,854 of record NZ_RZTI01000064.1, on the reverse strand, counting down.
GGTGAGCGCTTCTTCCCACGACACTTCACGCCATGGATCGGTGACCTTTTCGCGGATCATCGGATTGAGTATGCGCTCCTTGTGGGTCGAATAGCCGTAGGCAAAACGTCCCTTGACGCAGCTATGGCCACGGTTCGCCTTGCCGTCCTTGTAGGGCACCATGCGCACCAGCTCGTCGCCGCGCATTTCGGCCTTGAACGAGCAACCGACGCCGCAATAGGCGCAGGTGGTGACCACCGAATGCTCCGGCTGGCCGATCTTGATCACCGATTTTTCGGAGAGCGTCGCCGTCGGGCAGGCCTGCACGCAGGCGCCGCAGGACACGCATTCGCTGTCGATGAAGAGCTGATGCATGCCTGGCGACACGCGGCTTTCAAAGCCGCGGCCCTCGATGGTCAGCGCGAAGGTGCCTTGCACCTCCTCGCAGGCGCGCACGCAGCGCGAGCAGACGATGCATTTCGAGGGATCATAGGTGAAGTACGGGTTGGACTCGTCCTTCGCCATCCATTTGAAATTTTCTGCGCCGTCGTTCTTCTTGAAAACGTGGTTGTCGCCCTCATAACCGTAGCGCACGTCGCGCAGGCCGACGACGCCGGCCTGCGTCTGCAATTCGCAGTCGCCATTGGCGGCACAGGTCAGGCAGTCGAGCGGATGGTCGGAGATGTAGAGCTCCATCACGCCGCGGCGGATGTCCTTCAGCCTTCCGGTCTGGGTGTGCACCACCATGCCCGGCGCCACCGGCGTCGTGCAAGAGGATGGCGTGCCGTTGCGGCCGTCGATCTCGACCAGGCAAAGCCGGCAGGAGCCGAAGGCGTCGACCATGTCGGTGGCGCAGAGTTTTGGAATGGCGATGCCCGCCTCCATGGAGGCGCGCATGATCGAGGTGCCTTCCGGCACGGTGACCGAAAAGCCATCAACCGTCAGCGTCACCTGCTTCTCGGATGTCGAGGCCGGTGTGCCGTAGTCGATTTCCTGAACGAGACCCATGGCGAGACTCCTATTCTGCTGCTTCGGCGACCGGCGCCGGCTTGAAATCATCGCGGAAGTGATTGATTGCGCTCATCACCGGATAAGGCGTGAAGCCACCCAGCGCACAGAGCGAACCGAACTTCATCGTGTTGCACAGGTCTGTCACCAGCTCGATCTGCTTTTCCGGCTCGATACCTCTGGCGATCTTGTCGATCGTCTCGACGCCGCGTGTCGAGCCGATGCGGCACGGCGTGCACTTGCCGCAGCTTTCGATGGCGCAGAACTCCATGGCGAAGCGCGCCTGCTTCAGCATGTCGGCGGTGTCGTCGAACACAGTGATGCCGGCATGGCCGATCAGCCCGTCCTTGGCGGCGAAAGCCTCGTAGTCGAATGGCGTGTCGAACAGGGCGCGGGGAAAATAAGCTCCCAACGGACCCCCGACCTGCACCGCCTTGACCGGACGTCCGGTCGCCGTGCCGCCGCCGATGTCATCGACGATCTCGCCAAGCGTCATGCCGAACGCTGCCTCGAACAGGCCGCCATATCTGACATTGCCGGCGATCTGGATCGGAATGGTGCCGCGCGAGCGGCCCATGCCGAAATCCTTGTAGAAGGCAGCACCCTTGTCCATGATGACAGGCACCGATGCCAGCGAGATGACGTTGTTGATTACCGTCGGCTTGCCGAACAGGCCCTGGATGGCCGGCAGTGGCGGCTTGGCGCGAACGACCCCGCGCTTGCCTTCGAGGCTGTTGAGCAGCGAGGTTTCCTCGCCGCAGACATAGGCACCGGCGCCGACGCGGATTTCCATGTCGAAGGCGTTGGGCGAGCCCAGCACGTTGACACCGAGCAGGCCCGCTTCGCGGGCGACCTCGACCGCCTTCTGCATCATCGCCACCGCATGCGGATATTCCGAGCGGATATAGACAAAACCCTTGGTCGCGCCGGTCGCGATGCCGGCGATCGCCATGCCTTCGATCAGCACGAAGGGGTCGCCCTCCATGATCATGCGGTCGGCGAAGGTGGCGCTGTCGCCCTCGTCGGCATTGCAGACGATGTACTTTTTGTCGGCCGTCGTATCGAGCACCGTTTTCCACTTGATGCCGGTCGGGAAGCCGGCGCCGCCGCGGCCGCGCAGGCCCGACTCGGTGACCTGCTTGACGATTTCGGCCGGCGCCATCGCCACGGCGTTCTGCAGGCCCTTCAGCCCGCCATGTGCCTTGTAGTGATCGAGCGACAGCGGATTGATGACGCCGCAACGCGCGAAGGTCAGGCGCGTCTGCCTGGCCAGGAACGGGATCTTGTCGGGCGCGCCCAGCCAGCGCTTGTGGTGACCGCCGGTGAGGAAGCCGCTGTCGAACAGTCCTTTGACGTCGGACGGCTTCACCGGCCCGTAGGCGACGCGGCCCTTGTCTGTTGTTGCCACTTCGACCATCGGCTCGAGGAAATAGGCGCCGCGCGAACCGTTGCGCACGATCTTGGCCTCAATGCCGCGATCGGCCAATTCTCTCTCAATCGCCTTGGCGACCTTTTCCGCACCCAGCGCCAGCGCGCCGGAGTCTCCCGGAATGTAGATGCGCGGGATCATGAGCGCACCTCGGCAACGATCTCGTCGAGCTTTTCGTCATCGAGCCGGCCGATCACCGCGCCGTCCAGCATCGCCGATGGCGCGCAGGCGCAAAGGCCGAGGCAATAGACCGGTTCCAGCGTCACCGAACCGTCGCGCGCCGTCTCGTGGAAGCCGATGCCCAGCAATTGCTTGAGCTTGGCGGCAATGGCGTCCGAGCCCATCGACTGACAGGCTTCCGCCTGACAGAGCTTCAGCACATGCCGCCCGGCCGGGTGGCTGCGGTAGTCATGGTAGAAGGTTACGACGCCGTGCACCTCCGCCTTGGAGATGTTCAGCGCCTCGGCGATCACCGGCAGCGCGTCCTGCGGCACATGGCCGAATTCTTCTTGGATGCCGTGGAGGATCGGCAATAGCGGGCCTTCGAGGCCCTTCAGCTCCTGGATGATCGCCGCCGTGCGCGACGCGATCTCGGTACTTGCAGGCTGCATTGTCATGCAGCGCCCTCCCTGGTCGTTGCGATCCAATGCATGTCGCCCAAAAGTGCGAAACGTTCTTTTTGGGCAACGACATGCGATGTCGCTAAGTGTTTAGGAAATCAGAGGAAACCCGCCAAATCAATAAAGCCGATCCGTTGATCGATAGAAATCTTCTATCGATCCCACTCATCCGGCAATCTCTAGCTCAACGGCGGGCGCGGAAATCGTCTGCCAGCGCCATCGCCTCGTCCAGCAGCGCCGAGACGAGCGGCGTGTGCGGCTCGCGCGGCGTCGCCACCAGCCCCACGGTGTGGCTGGCATCCGGCTCGACGATCGGTATGGCCCGGATCGGCTCGGAAAAGCCGAATGTTTCCGAGAGGTTGAGCGGCATGATTGACGACCATTTGCCGGTACGGATATGGGAGAATAGCACGATCATCGAATTGGATTCGAGTGTCGGCCGCACCTGCGTGCCGGCTTCGGCCAAATGCTGGTCGATGATGCGGCGGTTCTGCATGTCCGGCGTCAATAGGCAGAGCGGCAGCTGGCTGAGCTCCGCCCATGTCACTTTGTCGCGGTCGGAATAGGGGTTTCCGACGGCGGTGATCAGCTGATAGCGCTCGTCATAGAGCGGCACACTGGTCACCCGCCCCAGCGGCTCGTTGTCGAGATAGGTGATGCCGGCGTCGATGTCGAAATTGCCGAGCAGCGACAGCACCTCGATCGAGGTGCGCGACAGCACCGAGAAGGTGACGCCGGGATGTTTTGCCCGAAAAGGTGTCGTCAGCCGCGCCACCATGGCCAGCGCCGTCGGGATGGCCGCGATGCGGATGCGTCCCGAAAGGCCGTGACGCGCCGCCCGCATCTCCTCGCGCATGGTGCGGGTATCGCCGACGATGCGGCGCGCCCACACCAGCACCTGTTCTCCCTCCGGCGTCAGCCCCTGAAAGCGCGAGCCGCGCAATACCAGCATCACGCCGAGCTGGCCCTCCAACTGCTTGATCCCGGCCGAAAGCGTCGGCTGGGTGACGCCGCACACCTCCGCCGCCCGGCCGAAATGCTCTTCCCTGGCCAGCGCGATGAAGAATTCCAGCTTGTCGATCATGCCATCTGTCCGGTGTCCAGCGCCAAGGTCGGGGAAATTGCCTTCCGCCGCAAGCTGCATGTGCAATCGGCAGCATCCACACCTTTCAGCCGGCTTACTATTTCCCGCAGCGGCATGCGGCGCTATGTGGATAAGGCGAGGTCGTGGGGCACGGGAGATCGAACATGCTGGGCTGGTTCCGCAAGCTGCTGCCGCGCGAAGATCGCTTCTTCGACCTCTTCGAGCAGCACTCCCGCACCGTGGTCGATGGCGCCGAGGCGCTCGAGCAGCTCCTCCAGGGCAAGGACATCGATCGCTGGTGCCAGAAGATCATCGATCTTGAAGACCAGGCCGATCACATCACCGCGGAAGTCCTGCTTTCCGTGCGGCGCTCGTTCATCACGCCTTTCGATCGCGGTGACATCAAGGACCTGATCCAGTCGATGGATGACGCCATCGACATGATGCACAAGACCGTCAAGACGGTGAAGCTGTTCGACAAGAAGGAATTCGACCCGCTGATGCAGGAAATGGGCGGCGTCATCGTTATTGCAGCCAAGCTGGTCGCCGAGGCCATCCCATTGCTCAGCAAGATCGGCGCCCACAGCGTGCGCCTCAACGCGATCGCCGAAGAGGTCATGCGCGCGGAAGGCCGGGCCGACGATCTGCACGAGCAGGGCCTGAAGGACCTGTTCAAGAGGCATGGCCGCAGCGACCCGATGGCCTACCTGATCGGCAGCGAGATCTATGGCGAGCTGGAAAAAGTGGTCGACCGGTTCGAGGACGTCGCCAATGAGATCAGCGGCATCGTCATCGAGAACGTTTAGCCAATGGAAGCCGCCATCGCCTTACCCGTGCTGGCCGGGCTCATCGCCGTTGCGCTGTTCTTCGATTTTCTCAACGGACTGCACGATGCCGCCAACTCTATCGCCACCATCGTCTCCACGCGTGTGCTGAGGCCACACTATGCGGTGCTGTGGGCGGCCTTCTTCAATTTCATCGCCTTCCTGTTCTTCGGCCTTCATGTTGCCGAGACCTTGGGAACGGGCATCATCGACGCCAGCATCGTCACCCCGGGGGTGATCTTCGCCGCTCTCGTCGGTGCCATTGTCTGGAATATCGTCACCTGGCTCGTCGGCATCCCCTCCAGCAGCTCGCACGCGCTGATCGGCGGACTTGTCGGTGCCGGCGTTGCAAAGGCAGGCGGCGGCGCCATCGTCTGGACCGGACTCGGCAAGACCATTGCGGCCATCGTCCTGTCGCCGGCGACCGGATTTCTGCTGGCGCTTGTCCTGATCCTTGCGGTCTCCTGGGCGTTCGTGCGCCAGACACCGTTCGCCGTGGACAACACTTTCCGCGTCATGCAGTTCGTTTCCGCCTCGTTCTATTCGCTCGGCCATGGCGGCAACGACGCACAGAAAACCATGGGCATCATCGCCGTGCTGCTCTATTCGCAAGGCATGCTCGGAGAAAATTTCTACGTGCCGCTATGGGTCGTCATCACCTGTCAGGCGGCGCTGGCGCTGGGCACATTGTTCGGCGGCTGGCGCATCGTCCACACCATGGGCTCGAAGATCACCCGGCTGAACCCGATGCAGGGGTTCTGCGCCGAGACCGGCGGTGCGATCACCCTGTTCGCCGCCACTTGGCTCGGCATTCCGGTGTCGACGACGCATACGATCACCGGCGCCATTATCGGCGTCGGCGCCGCCCGCCGCGTCTCAGCCGTGCGCTGGGGCATCGCCGGCAACATCGTCATCGCCTGGATTGTCACTCTGCCGGCCACCGCCGCGATTTCGGCCCTCACCTACCTCGCGGTCAGCCTGGGAACATGACGCGGGCATGGTGGCGCTTGGAGTCGCCTCCGGCGCGGCGACCCTACGCCAGATGCGGCAGGCATGCGTGGACGCCGAAATCTACCTGTCGACCAGGTTCAGGATGTTGCCGTCAGGATCCTTGAACCATGCGACCTTCATGCCGTAGCCGACATGGATGTCGCCTTCCAGCGTCAGGCCCGGCATCTCGTAGTGCTCGAAGACGACGCCCTTCGATTTCAGCGCCTTGACGACGGTGTCGATCTCGTCGCCGACCATCCAGGTCACGGCTGTTGCCTTGTTGGTGCCGGCGAACTTCGATTGGTACACGTTGATGCTGGTGTCGCCGCTTTTGTAGACGATCAATTCGCCGCCCTCATTGTGGACCTCAGTCAGGCCGAGCGTTCCCTCATAGAAAGACCTGGCCTTCGCCAGATCTTTCACCGCGAGATTGGCCGTTGCGTTGCTGTGTGCGAGCATGATTGTCTCCTTCCTTGCTGGCGAGCACGCCCGAGCCCTGCAAGAAAATAGGGCTGCTTCGCCTTCTGGCGACCGCAGCTCGCGCGATCGGCGTGCCTCTTCCTAAGACGTTTCGATTGACGCAAATCCCTACAAGTGGACGCAAGTTTTTGAAGCCATGCCACTGCGCGTGCCGTTCCGCCGCTTGGTTCTGTTCGGGAACTGCCTTATCTGAACTGGAAAGCAGAGGAAAAGCTGATGCCCGCCGTCCAGGAAAACGTCACCAAGGAAATCGTCATCGAGCGCCTGAAGACGGTCAACGGACCGGACTTCACCGGCAACATCGTCGACCTCGGCATGGTTTCCGAAATTTTCATTGCCGATGCCAAGGTCTTCTTCTCGATCACGGTCCCTGCCGCCAGGGCTCAGGAGATGGAGCCGCTGCGTGCCGCCGCCGAACGGGTCGTCAAGGCGATCCCCGG
>NZ_RZTI01000063.1:0-32822 GCF_003997275.1 Mesorhizobium sp. M6A.T.Ce.TU.002.03.1.1 | reverse complement strand
TTTATGTCCTGGCCCGTCATCACAGGCTTGGCGGCAGCGTTGGCCGCCGGCGGCTTGCCCTTCGGTTCGGCGGCAAGCAGATGCCGCGTGTAGCTATGCTGCGGATTGGCGAAGATATCTTTCGTCGGTCCGGTCTCGACGATCTTGCCTTTTGTCATCACGCAGACCCGGTCGGCGATCTTTCTGACGATGCCGAGATCGTGGGTGATGAACAGCATCGACATGCCCTTGCGGCTTTTCAGCTCCGCAAGCAGTTCGAGGATCTGCGCCTGCACGGTGACGTCGAGCGCGGTTGTCGGCTCGTCGGCGATCAGCAGCTCCGGCTCGTTGGCCAGCGCCATGGCGATCATGACACGCTGGCGCTGGCCGCCGGAAAGCTGGTGCGGATAGGCGTCGAGCCGCTTCTCCGGCTCGCGGATGCCGACCTCGTTGAGCAGCTCCAGGGTGCGCGCCTTGGCTTGCCGGTCGCCAAGACCTTGGTGCAGCGTCAGCACCTCGACGATCTGTTGCTCGATTGTGTGCAGCGGGTTGAGCGAGGTCATCGGCTCCTGGAAGATCATGGTGATCTTGTTGCCGCGCACGCGGCGCAATGCCTTCTCGTCGGTGGCGAGCAGGTCGGCGCCCTGGAACAGGATCTTTCCCGACGGATGGCTGGCGGCCGGATAGGGCAGCAGCTTCAGCACCGACAGGGCCGTGACTGATTTGCCGGACCCGGATTCACCGACCAGCGCCACCGTCTCGCCCTTGGCGATGTCGAAGGAGATGTGGTCGACAGCCATCGACTGGCGGCTTTCTTGCACGAAGGCGACGCTGAGATCGCGGACGGAGAGGAGAGGGGCTTCGCTCATCTGAACGTCTTGCGCGGATCGAAGGCGTCGCGGGTCGCCTCGCCGACGAAGACCAGCAGCGACAGCATCAGCGAGATGACGACGAAGCCGGAAATGCCCAGCCATGGGGCGTTGAGGTTGCGCTGCGCCTGCTTCAGCAGCTCGCCCAGCGAGGCCGAGCCGGGCGGCAGGCCGAAGCCAAGGTAGTCGAGCGAGGTCAGCGTCGAGATCGAGCCGCTGAGCAGGAAGGGCAGGAAGGTCAGCGTCGCCACCATGGCATTGGGCAACAGATGCCGGAACATGATGGTGCCGTTGGGCACGCCGAGCGCGCGGGCCGCATTGACATATTCGAAGTTGCGGGCGCGCAGGAACTCGGCCCGCACGACACCGACCAGCGCCACCCACGAGAACAGCAGCATCAGCCCGAGCAGGATGAAGAAGCCGGGCGGCAGAATGGCGGCGACGATCAGCAAGAGATAGAGCACCGGGATCGCCGACCAGATTTCTATGAAGCGCTGAAATAGAAGGTCGGTCCAGCCGCCGAAATAACCCTGCAATGCGCCGGCCGTCACGCCGATCAGCGCTGATCCGGCGGTGAGGATAAGGCCGAACAACACCGAGACCCTGAACCCGTAGATGACTCGCGCCAGCACATCGCGTGCCTGATCGTCGGTGCCCAGCCAGTTCCAGTTGCCGACGACGCAATTGGGGTCGGCGGCACCTTGCGGATACTGGTTGCAACGTGTCTTGGCATCATAGAGCCAGGACGGCTTGGTGGGCGCTGCCTCGGGAATGGCGTTGTTGACGGTCCGATAGGAGTAGCGGACCGGCGGCCAGATCATCCAGCCATGGGCATTGATCTCGTCCTGGATGACCGGGTCGCGATAGTCGGTGACCGCATAAAAGCCGCCGAACTTCTCCTCGGGATAAGCGACCACGACCGGAAACAGGATCTCTCCCTTGTAGGCAACGAGAACCGGTTTGTCGTTGGCGATCCATTCGGAAAACAGCGACAGCACGAAAAGCACGAGGAAGATCCATAACGACCAATAGCCGCGCCGGTTGGCCCTGAAATTCTGCAGGCGCCGCTGGTTGAGCGGCGACAGCCAGGGTCGGGCAATCCGGTCCGGCGTCGTTTCGACTGCGGCCCCGGCCATCAGACGTCTCTCCGCTCGAAGTCGATGCGCGGGTCGACCCAAGTGTAGATCAGGTCGGACAAGAGCCCGACAATCAGGCCGAGAAGCGAGAAGATGTAGAGATTGGCGAAGACCACCGGGTAGTCGCGCTCGACCACCGACCTGAAACCGAGCAGGCCGAGCCCATCGAGCGAAAAGATGTTCTCGATCAGCAGCGAGCCGGTGAAGAAGGCCGAGATGAAGGCGCCCGGAAAGCCGGCGACGACGATCAGCATGGCGTTGCGGAACACGTGTCCGTAGAGCACCTGCCGTTCCGACAGGCCCTTGGCGCGCGCGGTCACCACATATTGCTTTCGGATTTCCTCGAGGAACGAATTCTTGGTCAGAAGCGTCGTGGTGGCGAAGGCCGACAGCACCAGCGCCGTCAGCGGCAAGGTCATGTGCCAGAAATAGTCGACGATCCGCGCCGGCCAGGACAGCTGGTCCCAATTGTCGGAGGTGATGCCGCGCAGCGGAAACCAGTCGTAGAACGATCCGCCGGCAAACAGCACCATCAGCAAGATGCCGAACAGGAAGCCCGGAATGGCGTAGCCGACAATGACGACGCCGCTGGTCCATATGTCGAATGTCGAGCCGTCCTTGACTGCCTTGCGGATGCCGAGCGGGATCGAGATCAGGTACGACAGAAGCGTGATCCACAGCCCGATCGAGATCGACACCGGCATCTTCTCCAGGATCAGATCGATCACTGAAATGTCGCGGAAATAGCTGTCGCCGAAATCAAACCGGATGTAGTTCCACAGCATCATGCCGAAGCGCTCGAGCGGTGGCTTGTCGAAGCCGAACTGCTTTTCCAGCTTGGCGATGAATTCGGGGTCGAGCCCTTGCGCGCCGCGATATTTCGAACCGACGTCGCCGGCCACGTCGACATTGCTGCCGCCCGCGTCGCCACCGCCGCCGCCAAGGCGGTCGCTGCCGCCCTGGTTGGTCAGCCTGGCAATGACCTGCTCGACCGGCCCGCCCGGCGCGAACTGGATGACGGCGAAGGAGATAGCCATGATGCCGAACAGGGTCGGGATCATCAGCAGGATGCGGCGCAGGATATAGGCGCCCATCAGGCTCTCTGTCTTGCTTGAGCGAAAATCTCAGGCTTTGCCAATCGTTGCCGCCTTATCCTTGTCGAACCACCACAGCGCCTCGACCGGAAAGCCGAAATCGGGCTTCTGCTCGGGAAAGCCGAACATGTCCCAATAGGCGACTCGGTGATTCGCGAGATGATATGTTGGAATCCAGTCTAGCCGCGCGCGCAAGACCCGATCGAGTGCTTTGAGCGCTGTGACCAGCTCGATCCGGCTCTGCGCCTTGCCGGCTGCCTCGATCAGCGCGTCGACGGCTTTGCTTTCTGTACCGGGATAGTTGCGCATCCCCGGCATTTTCGCCATCCGGGAGTCATAGAGGATTTCCAGGCCGTCGGCAGTCGGCGTCGCCCCGATCGACCATCTGAACAGGTTGAAATCGAAATCGAAATTGCTCTGCCGCGCTTCGTATTGCGTCGAATCGACCTGCCGGATCGAAGCGTCGATCCCGATCGCCTTCATATTCTCGGCCCACGGGGAGAAAAGGCGGACGATGCCATCGTCCTCGGCCAGCATTTCCACCCGCAGTCGCTCGCCCTTATCATTGACGACGAAATTGCCCGCTCGCTTCCAGCCGGCTTCGGCAAGCAGTCTCGAAGCCTCACGCAGCAGCTTACGGTCGTGACCCGAACCGTCGGAGACAGGCTGCATCACCGGTTCGCTGAAGGTTTCCGGCGGCAACTCGGCTCGGAACGGCTCCAGCAGGGCCAATTCCCCGGGCGTGGGCAGGCCCTCGGCCTTGTAATCCGACTGTTCGAAGTTCGAGTGCGAACGCTCGTAGGCGCCGTAAAACAGAACCCGCTTGGTCCATTCGAAATCGAAGCAACTGGCGATCGCCCGTCTCACGCGCACATCACGGAATTGCGGACGACGCTGGTTCAGCGCGACAGCCTGCATGTCCGGCGTTTTCTCGCCGGGAAATTCACGTTTGATGACCCTGCCGTCCTTCAGCGACGGAAAGTCGTAGCCGGTCGCCCATACCCGTGCGGTAAATTCCTCGCGAAAATGCGTGTCGCCCTTTTTCAAGGCTTCAAACGCTGCCTGGCGATTGATGTAAAAATCGATACGGATGCGGTCGAAGTTGTAGACGCCGCGGTTCACGGCCAGATCGCGGCCCCAATAGTCGGCGACACGTTCATATTCGATGGTCTGTCCGGCCGCTACGCGCCCCACCTTGTATGGTCCGGAACTGAGCGGCGGTTTCAGCGTTGAGGCATCGAATTCGTTGACCGTATAAAAGGCTTTGGACACGACCGGCATTGCGACGATCGCAAGGATATTCTGCGCCGACTGTTTGCCGTTGAAGGTGAGGTTGACGGTAACCGGATCGACCGCGACGGCTTCAGTCATATGCCGCAACGCTTGGGAAAGGTTCGGATGGCCTTTGTCTTTGTAAAGTTTCAATGCGAAGGCGACGTCCCCAGCGGTCAGTGGCGAGCCGTCGTGGAAGCGCGCTTGCGGTCGCAGGCTGAAGCGGAAGCCATTGCGGTCCGGCGATAAGGTAACGGATTCGGCAAGCAGGCCATAGACCGCATCAGGCTCATCGAGTGCGCTTGCCATCAGCGAATCGAAACAGAGTTCGGTGCGCGGCGGCGAATCCCCCCTCAACACCAGGGAATTCAACGTGTTGAACGTCAGAAAGCTCTGGTTGAAGGTGGAGTTCGGCGGTGCGAAATTCATCTGGCCGCCCTTGGGGGCGTCCGGATTGACATAGTCGAAATGCGTGAAGTCCGCGGGATATTTAAGGTCGCCGAAGGCCGACAGGCCGTGCAGCTTTACGCCGGTCGGGATGGCGGCGAAGGCCCGGCCTGGCAGCAGCGCTGCCGCCGTGGCCGCGGCGCCCAGAGCCAGAAAGTCGCGGCGGGCCAGAGAGTCGCGCCGGGGGAGCGCCGCCATCAATTGCCACTCTTGTATTTTGCCGCCAGCGCCTTTTCCTTGTCCGCGTCGATCCACCAGGAATTCTGATCGACGCCGCTATAGGCCGGTTGCTTTTCCGGGATGCCGAACTTGTTCCAATAGGCCATCCAGACCACCGACCGATGGTGTTGCGGCACGACATAGTAATTCCACAGCAGCACCCGGTCGAGCGCATGGGTGGCAGCAACCAGATCGTCGCGATCGGTGGCGAAGATGACGCGGTCGACCAGCGCATCGACGACCGGGTTCTTGATGCCGGCATAGTTGCGGGATCCAGGCGTGTCGGCGGCCTTCGAGCTCCAGAAGTCACGCTGCTCGTTGCCTGGCGAATCCGACTGTCCCAGCTGCGATATGGTGACATCGAAATCGAAGTTGTTGACGCGGTTGACGTACTGGGTCTGGTCGATCAGCCGCAGCGTGGCGTCGACACCGATCTTGCGCAGATTGGCGATGTAGGGACTGGAAAGGACCTGGTCGGTGTCGTTCCAGCCGAGGATTTCGAACTTGAACGGCTCGCCCGTCTTGGCATTCACCATTTTGCCGCCCTTGATCACCCAACCGGCCTTGGCGAACAGATCGACCGCAGTCTTCAGATACTTACGCTCCGCCTGTGGCGAATCGTAGACCGGCAGCTTGAATTCCTGGGTGAAGATTTCGGGCGGCAGCTTGTCGCGATATTGCTCAAGGATCTCCAGTTCCTTGCCCTGCGGCAGTCCGCTCGATGCCAGTTCGGTGCCTTGGAAATAGCTTGATGTACGGGTATTGGAACCGAAGAACAGCGTGCGGTTCATCGACTCGAAGTCGAGCGGGTAAGTCAGCGCGGCGCGCACCAGGCGATCCCTGAACAACGGACGTCTCGTGTTGAGCATGAACGCCTGCATCGGTTCGGGTGAGGCGGTCTTGAATTCCTTCTTGATGACGTCGCCAGCCTGGACTGCCGGGAAATTATAGGCCGTGTTCCAGCGCCTCGAACTGTTTTCCGGCTTAATGTCATCCAGCCCGCCTTTGGTGAAGGCCTGCCACGCCGCATTATCGTCGAGAAAGTAGCTGAAACGCTGGGTGTCGAAGTTCTCCCGGCCGATCTTCACCGGCAGCTTGGCTGCCCAATAGTCGGGCACGCGCTGCCAGATGATTTCCGAGCCCGGCTTGAAGCTGGCGATCTTGTAGGCGGCGGACCCCAGCGGCGGCTCCAGCGTCGGCCTGGTGACGTCGCGCTTCTTTCCATTGGCGTCGGTACCTTCCCACCAGTGCTTCGGCAGCACGACGAGATCGCCGATGATTTTCGGCAACTCCCGATTGCCCTTCTGGCTGAAATGGAATTCGACTTCGCGATCCGAGATCGCGACGGCATCGGTGACATTCTCGAAATAGCGACTGTACATCGGGCTGTTGGCCTTCAGCACCTGAAACGACCAGATGACGTCGTCGGTGGTGATCGGCTGGCCGTCGTGCCACCTGGCCCGTGGATCCAGGCGGTAGGTCGCCGAGGAATAGTCGTCCGGATGTTTGTAGGCGTCGGCGATCAGCGGATGGCTGACGCTGCCCTCGTCGGTCGCCTGCTCCATCAGCGTGTCATAAAGCAGCCCGCCGCCGAACTGTGTGAAGCCGGCTGCCGGCGAACCCTGGACGATATAGGGATTGAAGCTGTCGAACGTGCCGAGCACCACCAAATTCAGCGTGCCGCCCTTCGGCGCATCGGGATTGACGTAGTCGTAGCGCTGGAAGTTGTTGCCATATTTGGATTCGCCGATCAGCGACGAGGTGGTGCGCCATTCGTCCGCGAAGGCTGCCTGCAGGCCGCCGGCAAAAGCCGCCATAACCAGCACCGATCTGAGAAACGTTCGGCCAACCGTCATGCCTTCTCCTCTTTGCGATAGCTATCAGCAGACAATCTAGATCATTTGACGCCTATGAAAACCGAGACAGGCCGGCTTTGTCGCCGCAGATGCGCTTTTCCCATTAAAAAAGCCGGGCTGAGCCCGGCTTTCCCAAAGATATGTCCATGACAATTGCGTTATTGCGCCGGTGCTGGTGCTGCACCCTCTGCAGGCTTTGCCGGCGCTGCACCCTCGGCGGGCGCGGCCGCTGAAGCGCCAGGCGTCGGCAGTGGCTTCGGATTGTCCGACAGCGTGCGCAGATAGGCGATGACGTTGGCGCGGTCCTCATCCTTCGGCAGGCCGGCAAAACCCATAGCCGTGCCCTTCACGTCCTTCTTGGGCGACAGGAGGAAGTGGTCGAGGTTCTCGTAGGTCCACTTCTCCGCGCCGGCCTTCGAATATTCCTTCATGCCAGCCGAATAGGCAAAGCCCTCGTGAGAGGCCACTGGACGATCGACGACGTCCCACAGATCGGGGCCGACCTTGTTAGGCCCTCCCTTTTCGCCGGAGTGGCAGGCCTGGCACTTCTTGAACACGGCGGCACCCGCCTCGACATTGGCGTTGGCCAGGAGGTCGGCGATCGGCTTGGCTTCTGCCGCCGGGGCTGCCGGGCCGCCCTCGGCAGGCTCCTCGGTCGCCTCGATGGCGAAGCCGGGTTTTTCCGGTGCGGGGGAGGCGAACAGCGCATCGGACACGATGCCGACGGAGAACACGACGAACACGGTTCCGAGCAGCCCGCCGATCAGCTTGTTGATTTCGAAAGAGTCCATACGCCCCAGGCTCCCTTTTCCGGCGGACCGATCCGTCCACTCCGTCCGTCGGTAATCGTGAACCACCCCGCGAGGCGGTCAAATCGGGCGGAAACTAGGTCTTTTGCTCTGGCGTTGCAACACCTATAAGGGCGCTTCCAGTGAGACCTTTTGCCACTTTTCCCATCCTCTTTTTCGAACGCTTCGTCACCCGATGTCCACGCTCATCCTCATCCCGGCCCGCATGGCCTCGACCCGCCTGCCGGGCAAGCCGCTGGCCGACATCGCCGGCGCTCCGATGATCGTCCACGTCGCCCGCCGCGCCGCCGAGGCCGGGCTTGGCCGGGTGGTGGTCGCCACCGATACGCAAAGCGTGGCGGAAGCGGTGCGTGCGCACGGGTTCGAGGCGGTGATGACGCGGGCGGATCACGAATCGGGCTCCGACCGCATCTTCGAGGCGCTGGCCACGCTGGATCCAGGGCGCAAGGTCGAAACGATCGTCAATGTGCAAGGCGACCTGCCGACCATCGATCCCGAGATCATCAATGCCGCGCTGAGGCCTTTCGAGGATGCGACGGTCGACATCGCCACGCTCGGCATCGAGATCGTCCGCGACGAGGAAAAGACCAATCCGAATGTCGTCAAGATCGTTGGCTCGCCGCTGTCGGAGACACGGCTGCGGGCGCTCTATTTCACCCGCGCCACGGCACCTTGGGGCGAGGGGCCGCTCTATCATCACATCGGCCTCTATGCCTATCGCCGCTCAGCGCTCGAACGCTTCGTCGCGCTGAAGCCGTCGCCGCTGGAACGGCGCGAGAAGCTCGAGCAGTTGCGGGCGCTGGAGGCCGGCATGCGCATCGACGCCGAGATCGTGCAGTCCGCGCCGTTCGGCGTCGACACGCCGGACGACCTCGAACGCGCCAGAACCATCCTTTCAACCTGAGACATTTGGTCAACCCGAGACATTTGGCATGCCTGAAAAAACCAACAGAATATCCTTCCAGGGCGAGCCGGGCGCCAATTCAGACACCGCCTGCCGCAACATGTTCCCTGATATGGAGCGGTTGCCGTGCCCGACCTTCGAGGATGCCTTCAACGCGGTCGAGACCGGCAAGGCCGACCTCGCCATGATCCCGATCGAGAACACGATCGCCGGCCGCGTTGCCGACATCCACCATCTCCTGCCGGAATCGAAGCTGCACATCGTCGGCGAATATTTCCTGCCGATCCATTTCCAGCTGATGGTCTTGCCGGGCGTCAGGCGCGACGAGATCAAGACCGTGCACAGCCATATCCATGCGCTCGGCCAGTGCCGCAAATACATCCGCAAGAACGGCTGGAAGCCGGTGGTCGCCGGCGACACGGCGGGTTCGGCCAAGCTGGTCGGCGAGGTGAAGGATCGCACTATGGCGGCGCTTGCCCCGGCGCTGGCCGCGACGCTCTATGGGCTCGACATCATCGAGGAGAATGTCGAGGACACCGACAGCAACGTCACCCGCTTCGTCGTGCTGACGAAGAACAGGCAATGGGCGGAACGCCCATCCGACGCCGCCAAGATGATGACGACGTTCATCTTCCGCGTCCGCAACGTGCCGGCCGCGCTCTACAAGGCGATGGGCGGCTTTGCCACCAACGGCATCAACATGACCAAGCTGGAGAGCTACCAGCTCGGCGCCTTCACGGCGACGCTGTTCTATGCCGATATCGAGGGCCATCCCGACGATCCGCTGGTGAAGCTGGCGCTCGACGAGTTGCGCTTCTTCTCGCGCGAAATGCGGATCCTGGGTGTCTATCCCGCCAGCGAATCGCGCGAGCAATGGAAGGTGGCGGATTAGCTAGCATTCATCGAGAGCTCTGCGGCGTCCTGACCTGGCGCCTTGCCAGATGACGAGTGCCGGGCGACATTCCTCGCATGTGGCTCCTGAAACTGGCGCTCGCAGCCGCTGGATTGTATGCGGCGGTTGTCGCCGTCGCGTATGTGCTTCAGTCCTGGCTGATCTTTCCGGCCGGCTTTGCGGCTTTCGGACCCGATCTGCCGGCCGGGGCCCGCCATGTCGAGTTGGCGACGCAGGATGGCGAGCGCTTCGTTCTGGTGCGCCTGCCGGCAAGACAGGCCGAGCCACGCCCGCTCCTGCTGGGGTTCGCCGGCAATGCCTGGAATGCCGACGCGCTTGCCCTCATGCTGCACCAGCTATTCCCCGAACATGAGGTCGCGGCGCTGCACTACCGCGGATATGCGCCGAGCAGCGGAAGCCCGTCAGCCTCCGCCCTGTTCGAGGACGCCCGACGCGCCCATGACCACCTGGCCACCGACGCCAAAGCCGGCATCGTCGCCATCGGCCTTAGCCTCGGCGCTGCGGTTGCGGTCGATCTGGCGACCGTCCGGCCCTTGCGCGGCATTGTCATGGTGACGCCCTTCGACTCGCTGAAGGAACTCGCCGCCCACCACTATCCCTGGCTGCCGGTGCGCCTCTTGCTGCGGCACCGCATGGAGGCGGCAGAAACTCTGCGCGACCTCGATGTGCCCACGGCCGTCATCGTCGCCGAGAACGACACCATCGTTCCAGCGGCACGCTCGGCACCTCTGCGCGAGGCCGCCCGTGATTTGCGCAGCCACATCGCCATAGCGGCTGGCCACAACGACCTCTATGGCCATCCCGACTTCGCCGGCGCGCTACGCGCCTCCGTTGCGGCGGTCACGCACGATTGACGAGCACTGGGTGGCGAGCGGGCAAGCTCTGGCAGCGATTTGGCCGCAAATCGCGATGGGCCGTCAACCGCGCCGCGCCGCCTCGATCGCGGCGACGTCGATTTTCCTCATGGTCATCATGGCATCAAACGCGCGCTTTGCTTCGTCGCCGCCAGCCGCCAGCGCTTCAGTCAGGACGCGCGGCGTGATTTGCCAGGAAACGCCCCACTTGTCCTTGCACCAGCCGCACGCGCTCTCCTGGCCGCCATTGCCGACGATGGCATTCCAGTAGCGGTCGGTCTCCTCCTGATCGTCGGTGGCGATCTGGAACGAGAAGGCTTCGTTGTGCTTGAAAGCGGGACCACCGTTGAGGCCGAGACAAGGAATGCCCGCAACTGTGAAGTCGACCGTCAACACGTCGCCCTCCTTGCCGGCTGGGTAGTCACTGGGTGCATGGTGCACGGCACTCACCACGCTGTCAGGAAAGGTCGCGGAGTAGAAGCGGGCGGCAGCCTCGGCGTCCTTATCGTACCAGAGGCAGATCGTATTCTTCGCCATTGCGGGTTCCTTTCGCCTTGAAGCCAAGATTTCGGCCTTCCCCATCCGCTCCCTTCCGAAATAGGTAGCCAATCGCTTTTCTCCACCCCGGAAGCGTCCGGCCCGCCCCGGCGATCGCAAAGGGCAGCTTACCCTAGCGTCGCGGTCCGCTTTGGGCGGACAGACATTCTCGTTGTTTCCCAAAGCGGACGTTCGCGCGATGACTGGTGTTGGCCCTTTTGCACACCATCACGAGCCGACCGGCCATGTACATGACGGCGGGTCGCGGAAGGTGTTTCAATTGAAAGCAGACTCCTGCCCTCCTGAAATCAGAATGTAACGCCCTCCGCGAATTTTTGGCCCCCGCCGTCGTTCGCATCGGATCGACCGAGCGGACGGAATTTGAGTCAACACGGAGTTTGTCACCCTGACTACGAAGAAAACAGGCAGGCCGACCGCGCCACGGATCGTTGGTCTTCGCCACGTCGGCATGGTCGCCGAAAACCCGGCTGCGCTTGCGCGATTTTATGAGGATGTCCTCGGCCTTCAGGTGGTCGGCGGCAGTGGCGAAGAAAACCCGTTCGGCGCCACCGCCTTCCTGAGCAGCGATCCGGCCGAAGAGTCCCATCAGATCGCTATCTTCACCAATCCTGCCTTGCGCCACATCGCATTCAAGGTCGGCACATTGGCCGATCTGCGCGCCGCCTACACGCGCATCGTCGACATGGGGCTGCCGATTAAGATGGCCTTCAATCACGGTGTATCGCTTGCGTTCTATTTCGAAGACCCTGCGGGAAATCTTGTCGAAGTCTACTGGCCGACCGGCATGGCCTTCGACCAGCCCTACGGGGATCCGCTCGATTTGACGCTGCCGGAAGAGGCATTGCGGCAGAGGGTCGAGCAACTGGTGCGGCAGGCGAGTGAACAGGTTCCGGTATCTCTGCCGTCTGCATCCGCGTCATAGCGCGGAGCGGTCGCTCCTTCACCCCTCCTACCATTCAATTCTCACTCCTGACGAGGAAATGACGACACCTCTACCGCGGACGCGTACTGCTGGCTTGCGCAGATCGGATTGATCGATAAGGCGGCTCTGCCGATCCTCGGCGCGACGCAATCGCGCGCGCTGATGCCGTCCGCCACAGGGAATTATCAACTCAACAAGTTGATGTATTTCAAATGAAACAGTCAAGACATACGGCGAAAACATTGTGGTGGTAGCCAAGCTGCCTCGGGACGTGGAAGCGAGTAAATATTTCCATCGCAGACTCACTTTCTACGTCAGCCAAAGCCGAGATATTTCGTGGAAGCCCAGGAATACAGGAGAGCATCCAGATGAGCTCAAGATCAGCAACCTTTGTCGCGTCTGCAATCGCGATCATAACTACCACCGCCGCCGCTCCGACCGCTCCGCTGACACCGGCGGAGGCAGCGCGGATCGACGCATCGTCGTTCCCCGCGCCCGGCGAGCCGAGCCTTGCCGAAATCCGCCATGCAACGGAGCGATTCCGCAACGTCAACGTCGCGCTCGCGGAGGGCTACATCCGCGATCCTGCCAACATGTGCGAGACCGCCGAAATGACGGGACAGCCGCAGAAATTAGGGGCTATGGGCCTCCACTACTTTCGCCCCGATATGCTCGGCATCACCGCTCCGCCCAATCCGCGCGTCGACGGCACCGGCACGCACACGGACTTCGGCAAGCCCGCGGTCCTCGTCTACGAGCCGCAGGCCGACGGATCGCTCGAGCTGATCGCGGTGGAGAATCTCGTCTTCGCGAAAGCGTGGAAGGAAGCCGGCCACGACGCCCCGCCGTCGTTCCACGGCATTCCCTGGGACACTATGATCGACGACCCGGCGACGCCCGCGGATGAGGCGCATAATTTCGAGCCGCATCACGACCGGCACGTCTGGCTCTATCGAGCAAACCCGAACGGCATCTTCGCCCAGTTCAACCCGCGGGTGACCTGTGAGCACCACAACCCCGGTGCGTCCCATCAGCATGCGTCAGGCCAGTGATAAGCGGCGACCTGGCTTACCTGCTCGCGCCGAGCGGCAGGTGAGCCAGGCGTCGTCTGTTCGAACTTGCTCGTTCAGAGCGATTGGATTTTTGGTCCTACCCCAGCGGCTCGTAGTCGATCTCGAGAAACGCCTCGACCTCCGGGATCCAGCGATCGCGGACGAAGGCGACGTGGTCGGGATGGTCATTGTAACGGGAATAGGCGGCCTCGTCGGCGAACTCCATCGAGAAGCCGAAGCGATAGTCGTTCTTCGGGCTGACTTGCCGCAACTGCTCGAATTTCTCGACACCCGGTATCGCCACGAGAATTCTTTTCGCATCAGCGAGGAATTTTGCCTCCTCCGCCGAGCCCTCCTTGTGCTTCAGCCTGAACACCACTGTGTGACGGATCAATTTCTGCTCCCCTATAGCGTTTATGCGCCCAGGCGCGGATCAGGTGATGGACAAATGATCACCACCGGGTCGGTGCGCGGAAAATGCTCGGTGCCGCAGGCCGGGCAGTGTCGCTTGTAGCCGCCCGCCCGCATTTCGACTAGGCGAAAAAGCCATCGAAATTCAAACGGCGCAGTTCGATAGCCTTCTTTCCAAAGCCATGGATGCAGACGCAAGCAACGGAATTCACCCATCCGTATGCCATCCGTAAGTGCGCTTCTCGCATGGTCGTGCGGGCACAATTCACTGCTCGGAGGTTCACCATGCATGACGTTTCATCTTCTCATCTCTCAGGCAGCATTTCGCGAGACATGTTTGTTTCTTTCGTCCGCGACCTGCTGGGCAGCTATCCGAATCCAGACGAACCGCAGCCGCGAGGTCCCTGGGATCCAATCATCTTTGCCGCCTTGCAGCGAATGGCATGGTTCGGTCCACATCCGGAGCCCTGGCACTCACTGTTTCACGTCATCGCCCAGCGGCATCCTGAACTGTGGGATATCCTTGGCGGCCCCCTGGTTCGGGCGGCGCTCAATCCGCAGCCGCTACCGCCCCGCATCGCCTTCGCCGCCGCTCTGGCCGACGGGTTGATAGAGCGCGCAGCGTCTGCTCAGGAAATCGCGGACTGGCTGCCGCAGCAGGGGGAACAGCGCGGCATCATCATCGTCAGCGGCCGTCTTCTGCAGTATGTCGACGATCTTTGCGGCAACGGCCTCAGGCTCAAATTCCCTAAGCCCGTTCCACCGCCGCCGTGGTGGCAGGAGCAGTTGAGTGGCGCCGACCTGGCGGTAATGGGCGTCCGGTTCGAGAGCGCGGCAGCGCAGGTTGTCAACGAGGCGCTCGGAGGCGCATTCCGTCAGGCCGGCGTCAAACTTATTCAGACCGGGCTATCGAAGTTCCAATAGCGGCAGACGGGCGATCGCTATGGCCGACCTGCAGCATTCTTGCTCGGATTGAAGTGTTGTGGTGGGGCGGATTTGGGTCAGGGTCGAGGGTTCGGTGCAGTTGCAATATCGCTGCAACCGCGCCGAAGCCCGAAGGCTCTGACCCAAATGGCCCAGTCATTTTGGTCCCACAAACCTTTACGCGCTGTCGGCCCAGGCGCGGATGAGGTTATAGGCGATCGCCCCCTTCGGCGGCGTGACCAGGCCGCCCGGATGCTCGCGGGCCAGCATCGAGAGCACCTCGTCGCGAAAGAACCAGCGGCAGTCTTCCAGCTCGTTGAGGTCGGCCTGGATGTCGTCGTTGAGCGGCTCGCCGAAGCAGCCGATCATCAGCGAATAGGGAAACGGCCAGGGCTGGCTGGCGTGGTAGACGACGCGGCCAAGCCTGATGCCGGCCTCCTCCAGCGTTTCACGGCGCACAGCCGCCTCGATCGTCTCGCCCGGCTCGATGAAGCCGGCAAGCGCCGAATACATCCCCGGCGCGAAATGCCGGCCGCGGCCAAGCAGGCATTTTTCGCGCGTCGCCGTCAGCATGATCGCCACCGGATCGGTGCGCGGAAAATGCTCGGTGGCGCAGGCCGGGCAAAGCCGCTTGTAGCCTCCGGCCCGCATTTCGGCTTCATTGCCGCATTTGCTGCAGAAGCGGTGGCTGGCATGCCAGGCGAGCAGCGCCGCCCCTTGCGCCATGGCGCCGGCCGCCGCTTCGTCGATCAGCCCCTGCATGTAGACCGAGCGATAGTCGATGGCCTTGATCGTCTCCGGCAATTGTTCGGGATCGATGCCTGCCGGAACGGCGAGTACCGGGCCGCTGTCGGAAAAACCGAGCAGGACGCCATGGTCGAGCGACGCCTGGAGCGGCTGGCTCTCCTCGGCGCCGAACCAGGGGTCGAAGCCGTCGCCAACGAGCTTCAGATAAAGGCGCCCGCCATGCATCAGCAAAAGCCTGGCTGAGGGATCGGCGAGTGCCTTTTCGACGGAATCGTCGGCGCGGTTTTCGGATTGCCGGTCGATCATATTGCCGGCGAAGCCGACGAACTGGCTCGGCTCGCGCAAGGGCGCGTCAAACAGGCGGAAGCTCATGGGAGACTCTGGATTCCAGGATGGACACGGGACAGGCTTATAGCGCCGCCTTTATCTGTTGCGCAAACCGGCGCAGGTCCGGGCGCTGATAAGGCTCGCGCAGGCCGTGGCCCCACACCGGGCCCGGCCAGCCGGGATCACCTTCCGAGCGCGCGATGACATGGACATGCAACTGGCGCACGATGTTGCCGAGTGCGCCGGTGTTGATCTTGGTGCAGCCAGTCACCCTCTTCAGAGCCTGCGCCACCATATTGGTCTCGAAGGTCAGCATCGCCTGGTCGAGCGGCGTCAAATCGTGGATTTCCTCCACACCCGGTCGCTGCGGCACCAGAAGCAGCCACGGCCAGCGGCGATCGTTCATCACCCGCAACTCGCACAGCCCGAGCCACATCAACTGTTCGCTGTCCGTCTCCAGACGAGCATCCAGCGTGAATCCGGCCTTGAGGCCCGGCAACATCGGCGTTTCCTTCGCTTTTGTAGTGTTTTTTAAACGTCATGAACGCTAAAGCGGCTGCCGGGGGGCCGCAAGAGGGCGGCAAGCGAATCATTGCTCCGTGACGGCAGTTATGCTATTGATTTGGGCATGGTGCTGATTTGCGCCGATGACCCGCCTTCCGAGGCGGGGTTTTTGTTTTAGCTTTCGGCGTCACCCCTGCTGATTGATCCTGCGCACTTGCATTTCATCGCCGAATTGCCGATATGGAGAACGGGAGGTTGGTGGTGGACGGTCCACTCGGCAACCGGGTCAGGTCCGGAAGGAAGCAGCCCTAACGAGCCCGGAACGGGTCATTGTTCCAGCCTCCCGCCTCTTCGCCTTTCTCCCGCGACATTGACGGCGCCAAGCCCTGCGGGCGAAACTATGCGCAGGAATCGGCCGCCTGCAGCGGCGGCCCTTGGAGCTTTACGGGCGAATGAGCGAAGCCGGAAATTCGGGAACGGAAAAGGCCGCCGCCTATCGCGTTCTGGCGCGCAAATACCGTCCTGCGAACTTCTCCGAGCTGATCGGCCAGGAGCCGATGGTCCGCACCCTCACCAACGCCTTCGCCACCGGCCGCATCGCCCAGGCCTGGATGCTGACCGGCGTGCGCGGTGTCGGCAAGACGACGACGGCGCGCATACTCGCGCGGGCGCTCAACTACAAAACATCGACCGTCGACCAGCCTTCGGTCGATCTTGCCGTTCCGGGTGAGCACTGCCAGGCGATCATGGAAGGCCGCCATGTCGACGTCATCGAGATGGACGCCGCCTCGCACACCGGCATCGACGACATCAGAGACATCATCGAGCGCGTGCGCTACGCGCCGGTGTCGGCGCGCTACAAGGTCTACATCATCGACGAAGTGCACATGCTCTCGACCCAGGCCTTCAACGGCCTGCTGAAGACGCTGGAAGAGCCGCCGCCGCACGTCAAATTCATCTTCGCCACCACCGAAATCAGAAAAGTTCCGATCACCGTTTTGTCGCGCTGCCAGCGCTTCGACCTCAGGCGTATCGATGCCGGCGCGCTGGTCGCGCATCTCTCCTCGATTGCCGGCAAAGAAGGCATTGCGGTCGATGACGACGCGCTGGCGATGATCGCCCGTGCGGCCGAAGGCTCGGCACGCGATTCGCTGTCCATCCTCGACCAGGCGATCGCCCATGGCAGCGGTACTGTCAGTGCAGAGGCGGTGCGCGCCATGCTCGGGCTGGCCGACCGCGCCCGGATCGTCGACCTGTTCGAACATGTGATGAAGGGCGACGTGGCGGCCGCGCTGGCCGAGTTCCGCAACCAATACGACACCGGCGCCGATCCGGCCGCGGTGCTGACCGATCTTGCCGAGTTCAACCACCTCGTCACTCGGCTGCGCTTCGTGCCGACAGCCCTCGACGACGCCTCGCTGTCCGAGGACGAGCGCCGGCGCGGCGCCGACTTCGCCAAGGCACTGTCGGTCAGGGTGCTGTCGCGGACCTGGCAGATGCTGTTGAAAGGCATTCCCGAGGTGCAGTCTTCCAATCGGCCGGTCAGCGCCGCCGAAATGGTGCTGATCCGGCTGGCGCATGCCGCCGACCTGCCGACGCTGGACGAGGCGTTGAAATCGCTGGAGGCCGGAGCATCGGTGCCGAATGGCGCGCCACGCTCAAATGGCGCGCCTGCAAGCTCTGGTCCGGCAAATACTGGCCCGGCAAGTCCCGGCCCAGCAAGTGCCGGTAATGGCGGCGGCGCCAGCGCCGTGGCGCAGACGCGGATGCCGACGGCCAATGGCGGCGCGCAGATCATGCGGCTGGTCGAGGCCGAGCCGATGCCGGCGGCCTTCATTCCGGCGCCGGAGCCGGTTGCGGATGCGCCGGCGGTGCCGGTGAAATCGCTGGCCGACATCGTCGCGCTTGCCGACGCCCAGCGCGACATGGCCTTCAAGGTGCTGGTGAAGCGCTGCGTGCGCCTGGTGCGCATCGAGCCGGGCCGCATCGACGTCAGCCTGACCGATGACGCGCCGAAGATGCTGCTCAATGAGCTGACCGCCAAATTGCGCGCCTGGACCGGCCGCAGCTGGCTGGTGTCGCTGTCGAAGGAAGAGGGCGGCCAGACACTGGCCGAGATGGAATCGACCAAACGCGAAAACGCCCTCCTCGATGCCAAGAGCGACCCGACCGTCGCCGCCATCCTGGCGCGGTTTCCCGGCGCCAAGATCATCGACGTGCGCATTCCCGACGCACCGGAAGCCGATGCGGTCGAGGCCGAAGTTCCGGTCGAGCCGGCGGCGGACGACGACGAAACCTGATACAGATCAATCTAGAGGACCACGCGATGAAAGATCTTCTCGGCCTGATGGGCAAAGCGAAGGAAATGCAGGCCAAGTTCCAGGCCATGCAGGACGAGATCGCCACGCTGGAAGCCACCGGGCAGGCCGGCGGCGGCTTGGTCAGCGTGACGCTGACCGGCAAATTCGAGATGAAGTCGCTGAAAATCGACCCGTCTCTGTTCAAGGAGGACGAGGTCGAGATTCTGGAGGATCTGCTTCTCGCCGCCCACAATGACGCCAGGGCCAAGGTCGAGCAGATGATGCAGGAAAAGACCCAGGCACTGACCGCGGGACTGCCGATACCCCCGGGAATGAAGCTGCCGTTCTAGATCTGAGCTTTAGCGTTCAGCGGCGCCATGACCAAAGAGCCATCAGCCAGGTTGATAGAGCAGCGCCTCCGAAACAGGATCTATGAGATCCTGGAGATCCTGGCCGACTGCGACGCGGGCGTGAATCTCGTTGGAATCAATGGCTATTTCAATCTTTTCGACGATTTCCTCCATCGTCCGTCCATCGAATCCGGCATGTCCGTCCTGTCGAAGGATGAACGTGCCATCGTGCTGGAAATCGCCCATCTTCTAGAAGAAGCCTGCGTGGCTATGCCCGATTTCACCAAGGCTGAGTTCGTCGAAAGCGGCTGGCCGCGGCAGATTGCGCCGAAAGCGACGGTCGCACGGATGCTGTTCCTGCAACGCGGGCTGTTTTCGGAGGAGTTCGATGAGGCCGAACCCGGGCAACGGTTCGTGCCGTCAGCCAGTTAAATCTGCCCTCTATCGGGTGTGTCTGTTCTGCCACTTTCCGCTTAATAACGCTTTAGCCATCTTTTTGCCTGAAAGTGTCTCATTCTTGCCGCAGCCTGGGCGGGCTGGCAGCAGAAACGAGGGGATACCTGTTGATCTCTACCCGATGGAAGATGCCGTTGTTGCTCGGCGTCGTCACGTCTCCGCTGTTTTTGGCCGCCTGCAGTCAGACCACCTCGCATGGCCTGTCCGTGGCCAGTCTGACCGATGCCGTCAGGTCCCGGCCCTCCAGTCACACAGCGAAGGACAAGGAGTGCCTCCAGCGCGCGATGTTCTTCGAATCCAACCGGTCGAGCCGTGACGGCATGATTGCCGTTGGCACCGTGGTCATGAACCGGCTGCGCTCCGGCAAGCACGGCAACACCATCTGTCAGGTGGTCGGCGAGCGCGGGCAGTTTGCGCCGGGCGTGATGACACGGCGGATGAATTCGAAGGCGATGCCCGATGTCGAGGAGGCCGCCGAGGCGGTGCTCAAGGGCGAGCGCAAGGCCAAGCTGAAGAACACGATGTTCTTTCACACCGCCGGCCTGCGCTTCCCCTACAAGAACATGCACTACACGATGGTTGCCGGCGGCAACGCCTTCTATGAAAAGCGCGGCCGGAACTGGAAGCCGCTGCCGGACGAGCCCACGGTCGCGGTGGCACAAGCCACGCCGCGGGCGCCGGCGGCCACCGCTCCGGTGACGCTCGTCGCCTCCGCGGCGCCGGTTCCCAAAGCAACACCCGCCAAGGCAACCTATGTGACCGCGATCGCATCGCAGCCGGTAAAGCCGACTCTGGAGAAGGTGACGCCACAGAAGGCGACCCTTGTTGCGATGCAAGAACCGATGCAGGAGCCGGACGCGGCCCGTTTCGGCGGCACGGCCGACACCCGGCCTGTCACCTCGTTCCCGGCCGCGTCGGCCGAGCCGACAATGGCGTTTGAATCGACCCCCGAGAACACCGACGCCATCGGTGCGATGATCGCCGGCCAGACCCGGCCGCTGGAAGAAAACTGAGGCGGTCGACGTCGGCGCCGCCCCTCATTGCCCTGCCGGGCATTTCTCCCCGTATTAGTGACGGGGAGAAGGACGCTCTCGTCGATGATTTCGCCAATCGTCAGCCTTGCAGGAAGGGTGCCGAGGTCGCGGTCTGCCCTTTCTCCCCGTCACTATAGGGGGAGAAATGCCCGGCAGGGCAATGAGGGGCGGCGCAAGCCGACGCGATTGTCCCGCAGCAGCGTCGTTGCGTTGAACATCACCCGCCGCTGCGGTGTTTCAAAACCCATTGAAAAATCCTAAACCGATGCGATGTCGAAGCGAATCGCCGGTCCCGAGATCGAACGCCTGATCCAGCTCTTGGCCAAGGTGCCGGGGCTCGGTCCCCGTTCGGCCAGGCGAGCCGCACTCCACCTCATCAAGAAGAAGGAGCAGCTGCTGGCGCCGCTCGCCGCCGCCATGAGCGAGGCGGTCGACAAGGTGCGCATCTGCTCGACCTGCGGCAATGTCGACACGTCCGACCCCTGCATGATCTGCACCGATCCGCGCCGTGACCCCGGCACGCTCATCGTCGTTGAGGACGTGGCCGATCTGTGGGCGCTGGAGCGGGCGGCCGCCATGAATGTCCGCTACCATGTGCTCGGCGGCTCGTTGTCGCCGCTCGACGGCATCGGCCCCGAGCAGCTCAACATTCGCTCGCTGGTCGACCGCGTCGCCGGCGGCGAGGTCAAGGAGGTGATCCTCGCCGTCAACGCCACGGTCGAGGGCCAGACCACCGCGCACTATCTCACCGACCAATTGTCCGGCTTCGACATCAAGGTAACGCGGCTGGCGCATGGCGTGCCGGTCGGCGGCGAGCTCGACTATCTCGACGAAGGCACGCTGGCCGCGGCGCTGCGCTCGCGTACGGCGTTTTGAGGCGATTGGGGGAGGGGTATTCTTGAGATGATTGCATTCTTTCGCGCCCCTCTCTGTCCTGCCGGACATCTCCCCCACACGGGGGGAGATCGGACGTCACGCCGGCTTTCGCTAACCTTCAACGCTGGAGAAAAGCTGCCATCGCCAAAGCTGCCAATCTCCCCCCAAGTGGGGGAGATGTCCGGCAGGACAGAGGGGGGCGCGACAGAACGTCGACTTTGCGGATTGGCGTTCTTTCTTGCTACGCTCGTTGCCCTCCTCCTCGCCACCCCCGCCTCCGCAGCAAAAATCGACGACCAGTTTCACGCCTGGCTGCAAGGCGACCTCTGGCCCGAAGCCAATGCCAAAGGCATCTCCAGAAAAACCTTCGACGCCGCCTTCGACGGCGTCAAGCCGAACCTCAAACTGCCCGACCTGGTGATGCCGGGCAAAAAAGCGACGACACCGCAGAAGCAGCATCAGGCGGAGTTCGGTTCGCCCGGCGCCTATTTCGCCGAAAAGACGGTTCGCGCCGTCACATCAGGCGGTCGGTCGCGCGCGGCGGCCAATGCCAGGACGATCGCCGCGATCGAGAAACGCTACGGCGTGCCGGACGAGGTGCTGCTGGCGATCTGGGGCCGCGAGACCGGCTTCGGCGCGGCGAAAATGCCTTACGATGCTTTCGAAGTGCTGGGCACCAAGGCGTTCTTGGCGACCAGGAAGGACTTCTTTCGCACCGAGTTGCTCGCAGCGCTCGAGATCGTCGAGCGTGGGCTGGCCCCTGTCAGCGCGATGAAGTCGTCCTGGGCAGGCGCGCTCGGCCAGCCGCAGTTCATGCCGAGTTCGTTCCTGAACCATGCCGTCGATTTCGATGGCGATGGTCGGGCCGACATCTGGAACTCGGTGCCGGACACGCTGGCCTCGATCGCCAACTATCTCGTCCACTATGGTTGGGTGAAGGGCCGCGGCTGGGGTTTCGAGGTGACTGTGCCTGAAACGGTTTCCTGCTCGCTCGAAGGTCCGGACCAGGGCAAGAGGATTTCCGAATGGGCTGATATGGGCATCAAGCGGGTCGCGGCAAAGCCGTTTCCGGCGCGCGAGTTGAAGGCCGAAGGCTTTCTTTTGATGCCGGCCGGCCGTAGCGGCCCGGCCTTCATCGTCACGCCCAATTTCTACGTGCTGAAGCAATACAACACCAGCGATCTCTACGCCCTGTTCATCGGCCACGGCGCTGATCGCATCGCCCATGGCGACAGCAATTTTTCCGGCAGCTGGGGCGCGGTCGGCGGGCTCCACAGGTCGGACATCGCCACCTTGCAGCGCGCACTGGAGGCCGAGGGCTACGATGTCGGCAGCGCCGACGGCCTGCCCGGTTTCAAGACGCGCCGCTCGATCGGCAAGTGGCAGGCCGGGAACGGTCGCGCCGCCACCTGTTTTCCCGACGCCGACTTGGTCACCGCGTTGAAATAGCTGCACTCCGGGTGTCGCGCCACGGCCGTGGTGGCTGCCCGATCTGGTCCAACCAACAGCTTTGCAAATGCTCGTTGCCGTGCTTGAAAGCGCCGGATATGGTGAGGCGGAACTGGGCAAAAATTGCCGCGACAACCGGTCCAGGGGCCATCGTTCGGTTAGAGCGCCGCGCGTCCGTTGGACGCGCAAAGGACGCTCTAAGACTTTTGGACTACACATCGTGCTTTCCGAAAATCGATTCCGATTTTCGGGCCGATGTGGCAAAGAACGCTGCAACCCTGAGCCGGGAACTCAGGTCAACAAAACAGGGAACAGTTAAAAATGATGATGGAAAAGTTTGCTCTACGCTCCTGCTTCTTGCTCGCGGGCGCAGCCATGTCCGCGCTGCTTCTGGCCGGCGCGCCTGCCTTTGCCGTGACGCCCGCCGACACGCTGGTCGAGGGTTTCGCGATCGACGACATCATCTCCATGGATCCGGGCGAGGCGTTCGAGCTGTCGACCGCCGAGGTCACCGGCAACACCTACGATCTGCTCGTCCGCCTCGACTTGAGCGATACCTCCAAGGTCAAGGGCGATCTTGCCGAAAGCTGGACTGTCTCCGACGACGGCCTGGTCTACACCTTCAAGCTCAAGCCCGGCCTGAAATTTGCCTCGGGCAATCCGATCACGGCGGCCGACGTCGCCTATTCGTTCGAGCGCGCCATCAAGCTCGACAAGAGCCCGGCCTTCATCATCGGGCAGTTCGGCATCAATGGCGACAACGTTGCCGACAAAGCCAAGGCCGTCGATGACACGACGTTCCAGTTCACCGTCGACAAGGCCTATGCGCCGAGCTTCGTCTTGAACTGTCTGTCGGCAACGGTCGCCTCGGTCGTCGACGCCAAGCTGGTCAAGGAACACGTCGCCGCGGTCACGCCGAGTGCCGACTACAAATACGACAACGATTTCGGCAACGCGTGGCTGAAGACCGGCTATGCCGGCTCCGGCGCCTTCAAGCTGCGCGAATGGCGGGCCAACGAGGTCGTCGTCATGGAGCGCAA
Source organism: Mesorhizobium sp. M6A.T.Ce.TU.002.03.1.1 (assembly GCF_003997275.1). Taxonomy (NCBI): domain Bacteria; kingdom Pseudomonadati; phylum Pseudomonadota; class Alphaproteobacteria; order Hyphomicrobiales; family Phyllobacteriaceae; genus Mesorhizobium; species Mesorhizobium sp. M6A.T.Ce.TU.002.03.1.1. Next base: position 9,520 of record NZ_RZTI01000063.1, on the reverse strand, counting down.
CGACAATTATCACGGCGAAAAGGCCAAGCTTGCCCGCGTCATCTACCGCAACATGAAGGAAAGCTCGGGCCAGCGCCTGGCGCTCGAGGCCGGCGACATCGACGTTGCCCGCAATCTGGAGCCGAACGACCTCGACGCCATCGCCAAGAACGCCGATCTCACCACCACCAGCGCGCCGAAAGGCACGGTCTATTACATCAGCCTCAACCAGAAGAACCCGAACCTCGCCAAGCCAGAGGTTCGCCAGGCCTTCAAATATCTCGTCGACTATGATGCCTTGAGCTCGACCATCCTCAAGGGCATCGGCGAGATCCACCAGACCTTCCTGCCCAAAGGCGTGCTCGGCGAACTGGACGAGAACCCGTTCAAATTCGATCTCGCCAAGGCCAAGGAACTGCTCGCCAAGGCCGGTCTCGCCGACGGTTTCAGCGTCACCATGGACGTGCGCAACACCCAGCCGGTGACCGGCATGGCGGAATCGTTCCAGCAGACGCTGGGACAGGCCGGCGTCAAGCTGGAGATCATTCCCGGCGATGGCAAGCAGACGCTGACTAAATACCGCGCCCGCAACCACGACATCTATATCGGCCAGTGGGGCCAGGATTATTTCGATCCGAACTCCAATGCCCAGACCTTCGCCAGCAACCCCGACAATTCGGATGAAGGCAAGACCAAGACACTGGCCTGGCGCAACGCCTGGGACATTCCGGACTTGAGCAAGGAGACGGAGGCGGCCCTGCTCGAGAAGGATCCGGCCAAGCGCGCCGCAATGTACCAGGATCTGCAGAAGAAGATCCTCGAAACCAGTCCCTTCATCATCGTTCACCAGCAGCTGGAAGTGGCCGGCCTGCGCAAGAACCTCAAGGGGTTCGCGCTCGGCCCGAGCTTCGACACCAACTTCGTCGGCCAGATCTCTAAGGAATGATGCCGGCGGACGCGCCGCATGAGCACTGTTGAAAGCGAAGCGACGGCAGGGCGCGGCAGCGCCCGTGCTGTCGCTGTCGCGTCGTCGATCGCCCGCTTCCTGGTCATCGCGGTAACCACCTATCTCGGTCTTCTCGCGGTGACCTTCTTCATCGGCCGGGTGATCCCGATCGACCCGGTGCTGGCGGTGCTCGGCGACCGGGCGCCGGCCAATGTCGTCGAGCGCACACGCCGCGAGATGGGGCTCGACCTGCCGCTGATCGAGCAGTTCTACATCTATGTGAAGAATGCCCTGAACGGCAATTTCGGCACATCGGTGCTGACCACCAATCCGGTGATGACCGACATCCGCCGCGCCTTTCCGGCGACGATCGAGCTGGCGACGCTGGGGACGCTGATCGGTTCGGTGATCGGCGTGCCGCTCGGCGTGCTGGCTGCCGTCAAGCGCGGCAGCATCATCGACCAGATCGTGCGCATCATCGGCCTGGTCGGCTACTCCGTGCCGATCTTCTGGCTGGGATTGCTGGCGCTTGTGCTGTTCTATGCCAAGCTGCAATGGGTGGCTTTTCCCGGCCGCCTCGATATCGTCTACGAATACACCTTCACGCCGATCACCGGCTTCTATCTTCTTGATGCTCTGTGGCAGCGGCAGTGGGATGTGTTTTTCGATGCCTTTCGCCACATCATCCTGCCGGCCTCGTTGCTCGGCTATTTCTCGCTTGCATACGTCAGCCGGATGACTCGCTCGTTCATGCTGAACGAGCTTGCCCAGGAATATATCGTCGCAGCGCGCGCCAAAGGCCTGTCGGAGACACGCATCATCTGGGGGCACGCGCTGCGCAACGCGGCGGTGCCGATGGTCACCGTAATTGCGCTTTCCTATGCCGGGCTGCTCGAAGGCTCGGTGCTGACCGAGACCGTGTTTTCATGGCCCGGCATCGGCCTCTACATCACCAATTCCCTGCAGAACGCCGACATGAACGCGGTGCTCGGCGGCACCATCGTCATCGGCTCGGTCTTCATCGGCATCAATCTCCTGTCCGACCTGCTCTACCGAGTGCTCGATCCGAGGACCAAAGTGAGATGAGCGCAGAGGCGATACAAAGCCGTCGCGACTGGCTGCTCAGCGAGCGGCCGGCATCGCGCATGCAGGCAAGGCTCGGCCGCGCCTATGTGGCGTGGCGGCGCTTTTCCGCCAACCGGCTGGCGTTTCTCGGCCTGCTCATCATCATCGCTTTGCTGGTGGTCGCGGCCTTTGCCGATGTGCTGGCGCCCTATTCGCCGACAATCGGCGACCTCAAGGGCTCGCGCCTCCTGGCGCCGAGTGCCGAGCATTGGTTCGGCACCGACGACCTCGGCCGAGACATCCTTTCGCGCGTCATCTTCGGCTCGCGATGGACGCTCTACGTCGTCATTCTCGTCGCCGTCATTGCCGCCCCTATCGGCCTGCTGGTCGGCACGGTCGCCGGCTATGCCGGCGGCTGGATCGATGCGATCCTGATGCGCATCACCGACATCTTTCTGGCCTTTCCGAAGCTGATCCTGGCGCTGGCCTTTGTCGCCGCACTTGGCCCCGGCATCGAGAACGCAGTGCTCGCCATCGCCATCACCTCGTGGCCGCCTTACGCGCGCATTGCCCGCGCCGAAACGCTCACCGTGCGCAATTCGGATTACATCAAGGCGGTGCAATTGATGGGTGCCTCGCCGTTCCGCATCGTGCTTCGCCACATCATGCCGCTCTGCATCTCGTCGCTGATCATCAGGGTGACGCTCGACATGGCCGGCATCATCCTGACCGCCGCCGGTCTCGGCTTCCTCGGCCTCGGCGCGCAACCGCCGCTGCCGGAATGGGGCGCGATGATCGCGTCGGGCCGCCGCTTCGTGCTCGACCAGTGGTGGGTGGCCGGTGCGCCGGGCTTTGCCATCCTCATCGTCAGCCTCGGCTTCAACCTGCTCGGCGACGGCCTGCGCGATGCGCTCGACCCCCGGAGTGGTGATCAATGAGTAGCGACCAATGAGCACGCTGCTGGAGGTCGACGATCTGCGCGTCACCTTTCCGACGCGCACCGGCCTGATCGAGGCAGTGCGCGGCGTCTCCTTCTCGCTTGGTCGCGAGCGGCTCGGCATCGTCGGCGAGAGCGGTTCCGGCAAGTCGCAGACCGGCCGCGCCATCATGGGCCTGACCCCGCCGCAGGCCGAGGTCACTGCCAACAAACTTGCCTTCGACGGCATCGACCTGCTTGCAGCGCCGCCCCGCGACCGCCGGGCGCTGCGCGGAAAACGCATCGCCATGATCCTGCAGGATCCGAAATACTCGCTCGACCCGGTGATGAGCATCGGCCGCCAGATCGTCGAGACGCTGCGCACGCATGAGAAGGCCGGCAAGGCCGAAGCCCGCGACCGCGCGCTCGCCATGCTGGAGGCCGTGCAGATCCGTGATCCGGCCCGTGTCTTCGACCTGCATCCGCACGAGGTCTCGGGCGGCATGGGCCAGCGCGCCATGATCGCCATGATGCTGATTGCCGGGCCGGAAATGATGATCGCCGACGAGCCGACCTCGGCGCTGGACGTCACCGTGCAGCTCGACGTGCTCGGCATCCTCGACAAGCTGGTCAGCGAGCGCGGCATGGGGCTGATCTTCATCTCGCACGATCTGCGCCTGGTCTCGTCCTTCTGCGACCGGGTGATCGTCATGTATGCCGGCAAGGTGGTCGAGCAGCTGGCGGCGTCGGAGCTCGGCCGCGCCCAGCATCCCTATACGCGCGGGCTGCTCAACTGCATGCCCAAGATCGGTGCCGACCGCCACCCGCTGCCCGTGCTCGACCGCAAGCCGGAGTGGGCGGCATGACTTCGGCCCTTTCCGTCGACAGGCTGGAGGTGATCTTCGACCGTTTTCGCGCGCTGAAGGGCGTCAGCCTCGACGTGCTGTCAGGCGAATCCTTCGGCCTGGTCGGCGAATCCGGCTCCGGCAAATCGACGCTTCTCAGGGCAATCGCCGGCCTCGCACCGGCCGCTTCGGGCAGCATCACCGTCAACGGAAAAAGACTCGGCGCGCGCCGTGACAAGGCTTTCTATCGTGAGGTGCAGATGGTCTTCCAGGACCCTTACGGCTCGTTGCATCCGCGCCAGACCGTCGACCGCCTGCTGCAGGAGCCGCTCGCCATCCACGGCTTTGCGGATGGTGAGAAACGCATCCAGCGGGCGCTGGACGAAGTCGGCCTAGGGACCGGCTTCCGCTTCCGCTATTCGCATCAATTGTCGGGCGGCCAGCGCCAGCGCGTCGCCATCGCGCGGGCGCTGATCCTCGAGCCGTCGATCCTGCTGCTCGACGAGCCGACCTCTGCACTCGACGCTTCGGTGCAGGCCGAAGTGCTCAACCTGCTGGAAGAGATCCGGCGTCGGCGCAAGCTGACCTTCCTGATGGTCAGCCACGACCTCGCCATCATCACCCATATGTGCGAGCGGCTGATGGTGATGCAGAATGGCGAGGCGGTCGAACACCTCACCGCGGACGATCTCGTCCGGCGTCACGTGACGAAGGACTACACGCGCAACCTGCTCAGGGCGAGCGAAGGGTTTGTGAGGGTGTAGTTTTCTGCGTCGAGCTCCGTCGCGCCCCCCTCTGTCCTGCCGGACATCTCCCCCACAGGTGGGGAGATTGGCCGTCATCGATGGCTTCGCCTATCGTCACAGGAGTGAGCGCGGCGCCGAAACCGCAGATCTCCCTCCTTGTGGGGGAGATGTCCGGCAGGACAGAGGGGGGCGCGAAGGAACGCGACGCAATTCGCAAGCGCCCTGTCAGGCCACGCTGCCTGTAGGAACCTCGTCGCCACCGTTTGCGCTCGTGTCGTCTTCCGGCGTCGTCTTAGGCTCCTTGATCCTGAACCACGTCACATAAAGCGCCGGCAAGAACAGCAGCGTGATCGCCGTGCCGGCGATGATGCCGCCCATCATGGCATAGGCCATCGGCCCCCAGAACACTTCGCGCGCGATCGGGATCAGCGCCAGGCTGGCGGCCGCCGCCGTTAGCGCGATCGGCCGCATGCGATGCTCGGTCGCCTCGATGACGGCTGCCCAGCGGTCCTTGCCCTCGGCGACAAGTTGCTCGATCTGCACGATCAGGATGACCGAGTTGCGGATCAGGATGCCGATCAGCGCCAGCACGCCAAGGATGGCGACGAAGCCGAGCGGCGCCCCGCTCGGTACCAGTGCCGCCACCACGCCGATCAGGCCGAGCGGCGCCACCGCCACGACTAGGAACAGACGCTGGAAGCTCTGCAACTGCACCATCAGGATGGTCGCCATGACAAACAGCATCAGCGGCACCACGGCAGCGATCGGCCCCTGGCTGTTGGCGCTTTCTTCGACCGAGCCGGCGGTGGCGATCGAATAGCCCGGCGGCAATTTGGTGATGAAGGCGTCGACAGACGGCTTCAACTCGTTGACCACGGTGGCGGGCAGCACGTCGCCGACCAGACCGGCGCGCACGGTGATGGTCGGGATCCGGTCGCGGCGCCACACCGTCGGCTGTTCGAGCTCGTAGCGGAAGTTCGCCACCGCAGCGAGCGGGATCGCCTCGCCTGTCCCGGTCGGCAACTGCATGTTCTGCAGCGTGCCGATCGAACCCCGTTCGGCCTCGCGCGAGCGGGCCACCACGTTGATCAGATAGGTCGCGTCGCGCACCTGGGTGATGGTGGAGCCACCCACCGTGCTGTTCAGCGCGCTGGCAATGTCCGAAGAGGTGATGCCGAGTTGCCGTGCCTTATCCTGCAGCACGTCGACCCTCAGCACGCGCTCGGGCTCGTTCCAGTCGAAAGTGGGTGCGGCCAGCTTCGGATTGGCGGAAATGATGCCGGCGAATTCCTGCGCCAGCGTCCGTACCGTCTGGACGTCAGGACCGCCGACGCGGTACTGCACCGGCCGCCCGACCGGCGGCCCGAGCTCGAGCGGCTTGACGAAGGCGTCGGTGCCGACGAACTCGTCGCGCAGCAGCTTTTCCAGGGCCGGCTTGACCCGGTTGCGCGCCTCGATGCTCTTGGTGACGATGACGGTCTGGCCGAAATAGGGATTGCCCGGCTGCACATCATAGGTCAGCACGAAGCGAACCGCGCCCTGGCCGATATAGGAGCTGAAGCGGTCGACATCGGAATTGCCGACCAGAGCCCGCTGCTCGAAGCGCTCCATCTGGTCCCGGGTCTCGGCGATCGAGGAGTTCTGCGGCAGGTTCCAGTCGACGATCAGTTCCGGCCGGTCGGATGGTGGAAAGAACTGCTGCTGGACGAGGCCGAAGCCGGCCAGCGAAGCCCCGAACAACAGCACGGTTGCGATGATGGTCAGCCAGTGATGACGCACCGAGCCGACGAGGATGCGTCGGAACAGCGCGGTGAAGCGGCCGGGCTTTTCATGATGCTGCTTCATCGTCGCCGGCAGGATGGTGACGCCGAGCAGCGGTGCAAACAGCACCGCGACGATCCATGACACCAGCAGCGACACGGCGATGACGACGAACAGCGTGAATGTGTATTCGCCGGCGGCGCTGTTGTTGAGGCCGATCGGGATGAAGCCGGCGACCGTCACCAGCGTGCCGGTCAGCATCGGGAAAGCGGTCGAGGTGTAGACATAGGTCGCCGCCTTGCGCAGATTGTCGCCGACTTCCAGCCGCGCCACCATCATCTCCACCGCGATCATGGCGTCGTCGACCAGCAGGCCGAGCGAGATAATCAGCGCGCCGAGCGAAATGCGCTGCAGCGATATGCCGAGATAGGCCATGACCGTGAAGGTGATGGCCAGCACCAGCGGGATCGACAGCGCCACCACAAATCCGGCGCGCATGCCGAGGCTGATGAAGGACACGGCAAGCACGATGGCGACCGCCTCGAACAGGGCGCGGGTGAAGCCTGAAACCGCCTCCTCGACGATGACAGGCTGGTCGGCGACCAGATGCACGCCGACGCCGATTGGCAGGTCGGCCAGCACCTTATTCATCTCCTCGTGCAGGGCCTCGCCGAACTCCAGCAGATTGGCGTTGGGCTTCATGCCGATGGCGAGGCCGATCGCGTCCTGCCCGTTGAAGCGGAACAAGGCCGTCGGCGGGTCGACATAGCCGCGCGAAATCGTCGCCACGTCGCTCAGCCGGAAGAAGCGATCGTTGACGCGCAAATTGATGGCGCGAAGGCTCTCTTCCGAGGTGAACTGGCCGCTCACACGCACGCTGATGCGCTCCGGCCCGGACTGGATGACGCCGGACGGCGTGATCGCGTTCTGCGCCTGCAGGCTGGCCACGATCGCCTGCTGGTTGAGGCCGAGAGCCGCGATCTGGCGGGTCGAGAATTCGAGGTAGATCGCTTCGTCCCGGGCACCGACCAGATCGACCTTGCCGGCATTCGGCACGGCCAGGATCTTTGTCCTGACATCCTCGACATAGTCGCGCAACTGGCGCGGCGTCAGCCCGTCGGCGGTGAAGGCATAGATGTTGCCGTAGACGTCGCCGAAGCGGTCGTTGAAGAACGGTCCCTGCACGCCTTGCGGAAACTGCGCCCAGATGTCGTTGACCATGTTGCGCACCTGCAGCCAGGTCGGCACGACATCGCGCGCCCTGGTCGTCGGCTTCAAGTTGACGAAGATGACGGTCTTGCCGGCGGAGGTGACGGATTTGGTATAGTCGAGGCTGTCGAGCTCTTCGAGCTTCTTCTCGATGCGGTCGGTGACCTGCCGCACCGTCTCGTTGACCGATGCGCCGGGCCAGTTGGCCTGGATGACCATAGTCTTGATGGTGAAGGCGGGGTCTTCCTCTCGGCCGAGATTGAGATAGGCAAAGACGCCGGCCACGACGAAGACCAGCATGAAATACCACACCAGCGAACGATGGCTCAGCGCCCAATCGGAGAGGTTGAAGCCCTTCATGTAGCCCCTCCCTCAGGGATCTTGACCTTCTGTCCCTCGGTCAGGCTGTGGACGCCGGCGGTGACGACGCGCATGCCGGCATCGAGGCCCTCGGCGACGGTGAAGTTGGCGGCACCCTTGGCGGCAATTTTGATGTCGCGGGCACTCACGCTCGACGTCTGCTGGTCGACGATCCAGACTTTTTGTCTGCCGTTCTTCTCCAGCAGCGCCGAAAGCGGCAACTCGATCGTCGGCGCGATCTTGGCCATGCGGGTCGCCGTCACCGTCGAGCCAAGCCTGAATGCCGGCGGCGGATCGATGAGCGTCAGCCGGATGCGGCGCGTTCGGGTCGAACCTTCGGCTTGCGGGGCGATCTCGCGCAGCCTGGCTTCGCTGCGTATCGTCGGCCGCGATTGCAGGGTGATCTGGAAGGGCGTGCCGACGGCGAGATCGCCGGTCAACTGGTCGGGAATGTCGACGACTGCTTCACGCGGGTCGGAGCGCGCCACCGTGACGACGGTCTGGCCGGGCGAGACCGTCTGGCCGACCTCGGCGCCGACGGCGGTGACCACGCCATCGAAGTCCGAGAACAACCTGGTATAGCCAAGCTGCTCCTGCGATTTGGCAAGGGCCGCATTGGCCCGCTCGATGCCGGCCGCGGCGGCCTGCCTGGCTTGCTGCGCGGCGTCGAAGACGGCTTGCGAGGTGTTGGCGGCGGCAAGCAACTGGCGCTGGCGCTCCTCGCTGGCGGCGGCGTTGGCAAATTGCGCCTGCGCGTTGGAGAGTTCCGCCTTCGCCGCCTGCTCGGCAAGCTCCAGCGCCGTCGGATCGAGCGCCGCGATCGTCGTGCCCTTGGTGACGATATCGCCGACCTTGACATCGCGGGCGACGACCCGGCCAAGCAGGCGGAAGGCAAGATCGGCGCTGAATTGCGGTTCGACGGATCCGGCGAAGCCGAAGGTCTCTATGGTGCGTGGCTCGACCACCACCGACAGCACCGGTCGGATGATCTCGGGCGGCTTCTCTTCCGATTGCGAGCAGGCGCCGAGCACCAGCCCAAACAGGGCAGGGACAAGCGCGGTAGCGCTGCGCAGGGACCGGTTCATTGCCCCGCTCCCGCTATCTCGACGGTCTGGCCGGGGCTGAGCAACTGGCCGCCGGCGGTGACGACGGTTTGGCCTGCCTCCAGTCCCTTGTCGATGACGACCGAGCCGGATCCAAAGGCAAGCACCTCCACCTGTGCCGTTGTCACTGCCTTGGTCGATTGATCTACGACCCAGACGGCCGGCTTGCCGTCGCTCAAGGTCAATGCCTGCCACGGCAGGATCACTGCTTTCAACGGCTGGGCGCTGACCGAGCCGATGACGGCCGCGCCCAGCGGCATGCCTGCGGGCGTGTCGGGAATGGCGACCTTGACCCGGATCGAGCCTGAAGCCGGATCGACCGCTGGCGAGATTTCGCGCACCTTGCCCATCGCCTTGATCTGCGGATCCGACAACAGTGTGATTGTCACCGCCGGTGCTGCCGGCGTCTTGGCGACCAGCGTTTCCTCTACGTTGAAGACCGCATCGCGGTCGCCGTCCTCGGCAAGGGTGAAGACGGTCTGCGCCGCCTGCACCACCTGCCCTGCTTCGACCTGGCGCACTGTGATCACGCCTGCCGCACCCGCCTTGAGTTCGGTGCAGGAAAGGTTCTCTTTTGCATCGGCGAGCGC
>NZ_RZTI01000062.1:0-33572 GCF_003997275.1 Mesorhizobium sp. M6A.T.Ce.TU.002.03.1.1 | reverse complement strand
GGGGCAAGCAGTTGGGGGTGGGCAGTATCTCACCTGAATTTTCGGCGGTGCGGGGCCCAGGCTCTGTGACCGGGAGCAATACGACCGAAACGAACAGGAACAAGCGCCCAGCCGCTGCGTCGTCCGGGCCAGGCGATCCGGTCACAACCTCACCAGACCGAGGCCGGCAAAAACCAAGGCGATTCCTGAGGCGATGGTTCGGGCCTGGTTCCAGAACTGCCATCGTTGTGAATAATCCTGCCAGATATGGCGCGCAGTCTCGATATCGTCGGGAATGGCAGTTGCGGCCAATGCCTCGTTCATTGGCACGTTCACCGTCAATGTGAGGAAAAGGCCTGATGTCAGATAGACGAGCGCTGCCGCCGCGAACCAAAACGCAGGCGACTTGCGGCCATCGAAACGCATCGCGGCAGCCGTGAGCCCCAGGACGACCGGCGTCAGAAAGAATGCCGGAAAGAACACGGCGTTGCGAACCGACGCATTCATCGCTTGCATTGCCTCGATTGCCACGCGCGGATCAGTCTGATCGAGGCCCCACATTGTGGAGCAGACCCAAGCGTAGAAAAATCCAAAAATCGCCCCGGAAAATACAATCGATGTGACCGACAGTCCTGCCACTATCCCGGGCATCGCAGTTTCCATAAAACCGTATCATCGTGTACGCTTTTACATATACGTACAAAAGTGTACGGTTTTGGTCAAGCAGTTTCCAAGCTTGGCAGTTTCGCAGATTGGCAGTTTCGGAGATTGGAATGCGCGAGGACACCAAGGCTGCGCGTCGAGCACAGATCGAGAGGGCAGCCTACAAGCTTCTCAAGGAGAGAGGCTATGGCGGGACTTCCATGCTTGGCATAGCCAAAGAGGCAAAGGCGTCAAACGAAACTCTCTATCGCTGGTATGGCGATAAGAAGGGCTTGTTCAAGACGATGGTCGAGAACAATGCAAGGACGACGAAAGCGGCACTGGATGCGGCAATCAGGGACGAAGCCGATCCTCTGGTAACCCTTGAGGATGTTGCTCCGATCCTCCTTTCGATGCTGCTTGGCGAGCGGGCAATTTCCCTTAACCGCGCGGCTGCTTCTGACGAAAGTGGCGAATTGGGTGCGACGATTGCCGCAGGTGGTCGCGATTCGGTATTCCCGCTGATCGAGAAACTGATCCAGCGCGGCTTGGAGAGCAGCGCGCTCGCCGCGCCATCTGCACGCATCGCGGCCGATTGGTTCTTGAACCTGCTGATTGGTGATCTGCAGATCCGGCGGGTCATTAGCACGCTGCCGGTTCCTTCAGACAAGGATGTCCATTCGAGAGTGGTTGCCGCGATCAGTGCATTTAGAAAGCTCTGCAGCACATGACGGCAAAATTGCTCGATCTGTGGTTATGCATAGGGCGAGCAGGAATAGGTCGGTTTCCAAGGCCATGCATGGAGGCTTGGCGCTACGCGGCGATCCTGACCGGCTCGAAGTCTATGTCGAGAACCGAATCCAACTGCCGGTCCATGAAACGCTCAGGGATGCTCTTCACCAGCAAGTTGCGGAGAGGGACGACAATCGGGTTCCGCAATTGCGCAACTCCGGCGTAAAAACGCGATTCGGATGCAACGCGATGCGCCCTTTCGAGGCGACGCTTGTCATATTCGCGGATTGCCTGCCCGATCGGATGCCGTCCGAACAAAGCCGCAAGCACCGCCGCGTCTTCAATCGCGAGTCCCGCTCCCTGTCCCAGATCAGGGGTGACGGCATGGGCGGCATCGCCAAGCAGGACCACCCTGCCGCGGGTGAACGCAGGCATTGGGTCGAGATCGAGAATGTCCGTCCAGATCATCGAGCCGGCAGGTGTCCGATCGAAGATTTCCGGAATCGGATCGTGGAAACCGGAAAACATTGCGCGCACCTCGGCAAGATCGGCCTGCGCCAGTTTGGGATCGCCGACGCGGTCGGCGCCGCTGCAGGCAAACCAGTAGACTCTTTCGCCGGGAATCGCCGCTCGGCCGATCCGTTTGCCGGCCCCCCAGCTCTCGGTCAGGCGGGTGGGGTCCATTCCTTGTGGAAGGCCTGGCGCGATTGCGCGCCAGCAGACATAACGCGCGAAGCGCTCCCTCGATTGCGGAAACAGCGCCTTGCGAACCACGGAGTGAATGCCATCGCAGGCGAGCACCAGATCGCTCCCCACGCTCTCCTCATTCGCGAAGCGTAGAACGATGCGATCACCCAAGTCACGTGCATCGACGCACTCCATATCGGTGTGAATTATCGAGTGGGGTAGCTGCGAAAGAAGGGCCTTGTGAAGGTCGCCTCGGTGCAGCACAGCCATGCTGAGATGACCGTACCGCTGGCTAAAGCGCTGAAAATCCGTCGATTGAAGAACCTGGCCTTTGTCGTCAAGAAGGTCGAGCCGGTGTATCGCCTGCGCATTGGCCACAACCGCATCGTAAAGCCCGAGCGTGCGCAGAGCCCGAAGCGCGTTGGCGCTCAGGCTGAGACCTGCGCCCAAAGGCTTCAATTCGCTCGCTTGCTCGAAAATCTCGACCTCCCAGCCAAGGAGCCGAAGCCCCTTGGCAAGCGAAAGTCCCGCAATCCCGGCGCCAACGATGACTGCCCGCATGACCTCCATCCCTGAGAATTCTGAGTAGCGCTGTGATTGGTGTATCCAATCCTGGCCTCGTTCTTAACGAGCGCCTTACAGCGCGAGTTCCCATCGAGTTGCCATTTCGCGCGGCCTGACTTGGGAGAAAGCCGAGGTCCAACCCAAGCTTCACCCTATCGTGGCGTCGTCCTCGATCTTCCTCGCTTCCTTCATGTTGGGAAGAAAAACCGTCAGCAGCCCGAGCAGCGGCAAATACGAGCAGACCTGAAAGACGAAATCGATGCCTTTCATGTCGGCGACGACGCCGAGCACGGCGGCGGCGATGCCGCCCATGCCGAAGGCGAAGCCGAAGAAGATGCCGGCGATCATGCCGACGCGACCCGGCACCAGTTCCTGGGCGAAGACGACGATGTTCGAGAAGGCCGAGGACAGGATCAGGCCGATCAGCACGGTCAGCACCATCGTCCATTCGAAATTGGCGTAGGGCAGGGCCAGCGTGAAGGGCAGGACACCGACGATCGAGAACCAGATCATCGGCTTCTGTCCGTAGCGGTCGCCGAACGGGCCGCCGAGCAGGATACCCAGCGCCGAGGCGCCGAGGAACAGGAACAGCATGACCTGCGACATCTGCACCGAAACGCCGAATTTATCGATGGCGTAGAAGGTGTAGTAGCTGGCGAGGCTGGCGACGTAGGCGTTCTTGGTCAGCACCAGCAAGGTCAGCACCGCCAGCGCGCCCATCACCTTGCGGCGCGGAAAGGGCGAGACGAAACTCGCCGCCTTGCGGTTGGCGAGCGAGGCGCGAAGACGGCTGTACCAGCCGCCGACCCGCCACAGCACGATGATGCCGATCAGCGAGCCGACGGCAAACCACGCTATGCTGGTCTGGCCGAAGGGCACGACGATGAAGGCAGCCAGCAGCGGCCCTATGGCTTGGCCGAGATTGCCGCCGACCTGGAACAGCGATTGCGCCAGGCCGAACCTGCCGCCCGAGGCGAAACGGGCGATGCGCGAGGATTCCGGGTGAAAGATCGCCGAACCGATGCCGATCAGCGACGCGCCGATCAGTAGCAGCGAATAATGTCCGGCATAGGCCAGCACGATCAGGCCGATCAGCGAGGCCGCCATGCCGTAAGGCAGCGAATAGGGCATCGGTCGCTTGTCGGTGACCATGCCGATCAGCGGCTGCAGCAATGAGGCCGTCACCTGGAAGGTGAAGGTCAAAAGGCCGATCTGCCAGAAATCGAGGCCGTAATTGTCCTTCAGCAGCGGATAGATGGCCGACAGCAGCGACTGCATGATGTCGTTGACACAGTGGCAGAAGCTCACCGCAAGAATGACGGTGAAGGCCGTCGCTTGCGCCGAAGTGTGGCTGGCCGTAACAGGGGTGGCGACGGTGGTGGCTGTCGTGTCGGTCAAGGCATGCTCCGTGGACTTTTTGGCGGGCGCTCCCGCAGGCGTAGCCGGTTGCCTTATAAGTCACTTGCCGGGCGACTTCTTTCGTGGTTTGGTCCAATAGTTTCGCGAGTGGGCCATTACCCAATGCCGCACGGCAATGAAATCTTCAAAGCTGGCGACAGCGATCTCGGGCAGTTGCATGAGCGCCGCTGGCAGTGGCTGGAGCAGGCCGTCGGGCCAGCGGTGGCCCTGCCGACCGAATATCCCGACGGCTACCACGTGCCGCAGCACCGCCATAACCGCAGCCAGTTGCTGCATGCGCTTGTCGGCGTGGTGCTGGTGACGACGCGACATGGGCGCTGGATGGTGCCGCCCGATCATGCCATGTGGATTCCCGCCGGCACCGAGCATTCCGTCGAGATGCTTGGCGACGTCAGCATGCGCTCGGTCTATGTGATGCCGGACGCTATTGCGGGGCTGCCGCATGGCTTACGCGTCGTCGGCATCACCGATCTGATGCACAGCCTGATTGTGGAATCGGAAAAGTTGCCACAGGGCGGCGAGTTGGAGGGGCGCGGCGGGTTGATCATGAGCCTCCTGCTGCATGAAATCCCGAGCCTGCCGGAACGGCCGCTCGGCCTGCCTTTTCCTTCAGATCCAAAGCTTGCGGCGCTGTGCCGGCGCTTCGTCGCAGCACCCTCGCCGCATGCGACGATCGACGAATGGGCCGATATCGTCGGCATGAGCCGCCGTTCCTTTACGCGTGCCTTTCATCGCCAGACCGGATTGTCGCTATCGACGTGGCGCCAGCAGGCCTGCCTGTTCGCGGCCTTGCCGCGGCTGGCGGACGGCGAGCCGATCACCAGGGTGGCGCTTGATCTCGGCTATGACAGCGTGCCGGCCTTCATCACTATGTTCAAGCGCATGCTGGGAGCATCGCCGCGCGGCTATATGCGCGGCGCGCGGGATGCCGGCGAAGGCGTTCGCCGGCCCAATGTGCCGGCGCGGGTCCTGTAGCCTAGGAGTGGCGCGCCCGATGGTGGGCTTTGATAATGCGGGAGCATCCCTATCGAGGGCTGAAAATCGTTTCGTGGTCGGTGCGCTAGTCGAATAGGCTCGACACCGATTCCTCGGTCGCCGTGCGCGAGATCGCCTCACCCATTAGGTCGGCGATGGAGATGACGCGGATGTTGCTGGCGTCGAGCACCGCCTGGGTCGGCTGGATGGAATCTGTAATGACCAGTTCCTGCAGCTTCGAGGCGCCGATGCGGGCGATGGCGCCGCCGGACAAAACGCCGTGGGTGGTATAGGCGGTGACGCTGGTGGCGCCGCCGGCAAGCAGCGCATCGGCCGCATTGCACAAGGTACCGCCCGAATCGATGATGTCGTCGATCAGCAGGCAATCCTTGCCGCGCACGTCGCCGATGACGTTCATGACTTCCGATTCACCGGGGCGCTCGCGACGCTTGTCGACGATGGCAAGCTGGGCATCGATGCGCTTGGCGAGCGCACGGGCGCGGACCACGCCACCGACATCCGGCGACACGACCATGACATTGGCAAGCTGCTTGTATTTCGCCTTCACGTCGCGGGCCATGACCGGCACTGAAAACAGATTGTCGGTCGGGATGTCGAAAAAGCCCTGGATCTGGCCAGCATGGAGATCCAGCGTCAGCACGCGATCGACGCCCGCCCGCGTGATCATGTTGGCGACCAGCTTGGCCGAGATCGGCGTGCGGCCCGAGGCGCGGCGGTCTTGCCTGGCATAGCCGAAATAGGGAATGACCGCCGTGATGCGCTTGGCCGATGAGCGCATGAAAGCGTCGATCATGATGAGCAGTTCCATCAGGTGATCGTTGGTCGGGAACGAGGTGGACTGCAGGATGAAGACATCCTCGCCGCGCACATTTTCCTGGATCTCGACGAAGATCTCCTGATCGGCGAAGCGCCTGACGCTGGCTTTGCCCAGCGGGATGTTGAGATAGCGGGCGACCGCTTCGGCCAGCACTCTGTTGGAATTGCCCGCGAAAAGCTTCATGCACCGTTCCTGGTGAAGGATGGAGACTCTGGCAGACTCTCTTGAGCCTCTTAAGTCGGGCTTTTAGCGGCCCGTGCTGGTATTGCAAGCGTCGTGATCGGGAATCCGCCGGCTAATCTCAATAAACGTTTACGGCGAGGGCAGCCTGCAACGTGTCAGCCCGCCTGACCGCCAAGCCATGTGGCAAACTGGTCGATCGTCTGATCGGCGATCGCCTGCATGGTCTCCGGCGCGACAGCAGCCCAGCCTTCGCCACCATTGACCGACGGTGCCTTCTGCTGGCCGTTGATGCGATGCAGCCGGTTGCCTGCCGGGTCATAGACGTCCCAGACATAGATGACGGTGGTATCCTTACCTTCCGACATCGTCGAGAAATAGCCTTTCAGCACGTGCGTTGGGGTCTGCCCGGCGCTGCCTGCCAAGATGATGCCGCGCTGCTTGGCTCGCGTCTGAAGCTCCGCGGTCAACGGTGTGGCGGCTTCTACCGACGCGCCGACGATCGGCGCCACCTGCAGGCGGGTTCGTGCGATGACGGCGGCGCTTTTTGCGGGCGGCACGGTCGTGGTTGCGGGCTGTGCAGGGGCGGAAGGTTGTGCCGTCGCGGAAGGCTGCGGTGCTGCAGCCGTGCCGGTTGCGGGCACGGCCTGTGTCGACTGCGGGGCTATGGCCGAGGGTTCGAGAACGTCCTTCGCATTGGTGCAGGCGGCCAACGCCAGCGCCGCGAGCAATGACACGGTCGTCACATGCGATCGCCTCATTTGCCTCAAAACTCCTTGGCGATGAACGCCCTTTGAATCCCTATCATTATGGATTCACTGCACGATCAAGTCGAGATCATGGCGGGACAGCGGCTTCGGCTGCGATTCGGTCGTCAGATAGGTGCGGCCAAGCGTCATCGCGGTCTCGGTTTCGGAGTCCATGATGATCATGTGGGCGAACAGCGTCATGTTTGGCGCGATGGGCTCGGGATTGCCCTGATAAAACATCGGCATGTCCATCCATGACGGAGTGAAGCGGGCGCCGAGCGAATAACCGCAGGCATTGAGACGGTGCTTGGTCAAATTGTGCGCCTCGAGTGTGCGGGCATGCGCGTCGAACACATCGCCGAAGGTATTTCCGGGCGTCATCGCCTTCTCGACGGCCAGAAGCGCGGCGCGCGCCGCATCGAACAGTTCCTGGTGACGTTTCGACACTTTGCCGGTCAGCACCGTGCGCATCATCGCCGCATGATAGTGGTGGAAGACGCCGGCCCATTCGAGCGTCAGCTGGTCGTTCTTGGTCAGCTTGCGGCGGCCGGCCTTGTAGCGGCAAAGCAGTGCGTCCACCCCCGAGCCGATGATGAACTCATTGGCCGGATAGTCGCCGCCACCAGCAAAGATTGCGCCCTGCATGGCGGCAAGGATCAAGGCTTCGTCGCCACCCTGCTTGATCAGTGGCAGGGCCGCGTCCAGCGCGTCGTCAGCGAGGCTCGCGGCCTTTTCCGCCTTGGCGATCTCGGCCGGGCTCTTGAACAGGCGCAGCCGGCTCACGATGCCGGAAGCGTCGGCGATCTGGCCAAAGGTTTGCAATTGTTCGTCCAGGCGCCGGCCATTGTAGGCGGTCAGGCCGTGGGTGTCGTATTCGACGCCGATGCGGGCGCCGAGCAGGTCGAGGTCGTTGAGCAAATTGCGCAGGTCAATCGCCGGATTGGCGCCGTCGCGGTCGGTCCACAGCACGATGTTGTCGATGATCGAGGTGTGGCGCGCCTGGCGCAGATCGGCCGAGCGCGTCAGCAGGATCATCGAACCGTCTGCCTTCACCACCAGGCACTGGAAGAAGCAGAAGCCGAACGTATCGTAGCCGGTCAGCCAGTACATGCTCTCCTGCGCAAACAGCAGGACGGCATCGAGCTTCTTTTCGGCGATCTCGATCATCAGCCGATCGCGCCGCGCGTCAAATTCCGACCGTTCGAAATGCAGCGCCATTATTCTGTCTCCAAAACGATTGCCGAAATCTGCCGCCCGTAATCCGGCTCGTTGCGATGCGTGGTGCGCCGGTAGGAATAGAACAGATCCTCCTCGGCGTAGGTGCAGCGGCTAAGCCCGTCGGCGGTGACGCCAGCCCGGCTTAGCCGATCGACCGTATAGAGGTTCAGGTCGAACATTGCATGTCCCGACTTCGCCGACGGCGCGAAGTAGCGGATGTTGTTGGCATCGGCCTCGACGAAGCGGGCGACGAATTCCGCCCCGACCTCATAGTTTTCTGGGCCGATGGAAGGACCGAGAACGGCGACGATGCGCTCGCGCCGGGCGCCGAGGCCTTCCATCGCTGCAATGGTATTTTCCAGCACGCCTGACAAGGCGCCCTTCCAGCCGGCATGGGCCGCACCGATGATACGCGCCTCCACATCGGCGAACAGGACCGGTCCGCAATCGGCGGTCGAGGCGCCGACGGCGATGCCCGGCCGGTCGGTGACGATGGCGTCGGCCCTTGGCCGCTCGCCGGGAAAAGGCTCCCTGGCGATGACGACGTCGGGCGAATGGATTTGGTGGGCGGTCAAGAGATGGGTTGAAGGCACGCCCATCCAGTCGGCGACGCGGCGGCGGTTCTCGGCTACCTGCGTCTGGTCGTCGCTCGAGCCGGTGCCGATGTTGAGGCCCTGATAGATGCCGCTGGAGACGCCGCCGACGCGGGTGAAATAGCCGTGGCGAATGCCTTGCGCCCGCGCCTTCTCCAGCAAGTGCGACCGAACGGGATCCGGTTTGGTCTGATTCAGCATGGCGGCGTTGTTGTCCGTGTGGGCGATTTCGTCAAGCTACAGTCCAAAGATGGGCGAAAGTCCAAAGTTGGGCGACAGTCGGAAGTTGGGAGAGTGGGAGAGGCGGCAGCGAAAAGTCAATCCGCTGGTGCAAAGGGCGGAACGGCGATTTCGGCAGGCAGGACGGCAAGCACCTTGAAGAGGTCACCCATGGCTTGCGGGCCGGCGAGGCGCTCGACCTCGCCTGCAATCTTTTCGCGAGCCGCCTCATCGGCATTGGCGCCGAGTTGGCCGGCGCGTTCGAGAAGGCCCATTTCCACCAGGAATTCGCCTTGCGTGGAGAGATGGGCATCGAGGCCGTGCGCCCGCACAATCGCGGCAAGGGCGGCGAAATCGACATGGGCGGTGAGATCGGCTTCGCCCGGATTGGCCAGCACATCTTCGTGATCGTGCTTGCGCAAGGCCTGCAACGTGTCGCCGATCCCTGGCCGGAGATAGCCATAGTCGAGGAATAGGCCAGCGCCACCGAGCTCGGCCAATCGCTCAGCGATGGTCGCCATCAGCGCGGCTCGGGCCGGCGCGACCTCGACAATCGCGCCCTGTGGCGCATTTTCGGCGTCGTTCGGCAACAGCGTCGGATCGACCGAGCCGGCGCCGGCGAAGAAGTGCAATTCGTCCGCGCCGTCGAGGCCGATCATCCGTTCGCGCCAGCCTGTTCCGGCGCGGACGAACTGTCGGATGGGCACAGCGTCAAACAATTCGTTGCCGACGATGAAAAGCGGGGTCTGCGGCAGCGTGCCCGTGCTTTCGTGCCAACCGATCGTGGCCGGCGTGGCGGCAAGCGTTTGCTTTTGGACATCTATCAGCCGCGGGCTGGTCTCGACCATGGCGAAGGATGCGCCGGCGGTCAGCGCCGGATCGAGCCGCGAAAGCGTGCGCAGCATGTCCTTCATCAGCGTGCCGCGGCCAGGACCGATCTCGGCGATGGTGACCGGCATCGGCCGGCCGGTCGCCAGCCAGGCTTCGTAGAGCCAGACAGCGACCAACTCGCCGAACATCTGGCTGATCTCCGGCGCGGTGACGAAGTCGCCGGCAGCCCCGAACGGTTCGCGCGTCGTATAGTAGCCGTCCTGCGGATCGAACAGGCAAAGCGCCATGTATTGGTTGACCGGGATCGGTCCCGCCGCACCGATCAGCTCGACGATGCGGGTTTTCAGCCGGGTCATACCGGCTGGGGCTGTGTTACCGGCTTTGCAGTCGCCATCGCCCAGACGCCGGCAAGCACCATTGGTAGCGACAGCACCATGCCCATGGTCAGCCAGCCGGTGCCGAGGAGATAGCCGAGCTGCTGATCGGGCTCGCGGAAGAATTCGACGACGATGCGCGAGAGACCGTAGCCGCAAATGAAGGCGCCGCCGACGAAGCGCGGCGTCTTTAGCTTGAGCCTGGAATGGGTGAGGAAGCGCAGGATCAGGAACAGCACCAGGCCCTCGAGCAGCGCCTCGTAGATCTGGCTCGGATGGCGTGCAAATGGGCCGCCATTGGGAAATTCGACCGCCCATGGAACATCGGTCGGCCTGCCCCAGAGTTCGGAGTTGATGAAATTCGCCATGCGAACGAGGCCAAGGCCGACCGGCACGCCAGCTGCAACCACGTCGAACAGCGACCATGTGCGGATGCCGCGCGACCAGGAAAACAGCGTCATGGCGAGAATGACGCCGAGCAGGCCGCCATGGAACGACATGCCGCCTTGCCAGACGGCGAGTATATCGAGCGGGTGGGCGATGTAGCGTGGCAGGTCGTAAAACAGCACGTAGCCAGTGCGTCCGCCAAGCACCACGCCGATGGCCGCCCATACGATGAAGTCGTCGAGATCCTCAGGCTTCATAGGCACGGTGCCGTCGGGCCAGAGCCTTGCATTGGTGACGAGCCGCTTGGCATACCGCCAGGCGAAGAGAATGCCGACGATGTAGCCGACGCCATACCAATGCACCGCCAGCGGTCCGATCTGGACGATGACCGGGTCAATGTTGGGGAAGGGCAGGGCCGCCAGCGGCAGCATAAGATACTCGCTCAACAGGATCTCCCGGTTGCGGATCACGTTCGGGCGCGGACCATGCGGCAGGGTTTTGGCGGGGTCAAGGCGACGTGGATGCTTGCATTCCGGGTCGCGCGCCACTACGTCAAATCGACCAAGCGAGGATTTGCCATGTCGACCGGACCGAACCGCATTCTCGATGAATTCGCCAAGCTGATGACCGACGCCGCGGGTGCCGCGCAAGGGGTGCGGCGCGAAGTAGAAACCGCTTTCAAGGGGCAGGCCGAGCGCGTTCTCAACTCGATGGACCTGGTGCAGCGCGAAGAATTCGAGGCCGCACGCGATATGGCGGCGAAGGCCAGGGAAGAAAACACCCGCCTTGCTGCGCGCCTCGAAGCGCTTGAGGCAAAGCTCACCGAATTGACCGGGCAGGCCGCGCCTGCGGCTGCGGCAAAGCCCAGATCAAAAAAATAATCGTTAAACTTTTCCACAAAGCACAATCGCAAAAAGCGCTTTGACGTGAATCGCTTACCGGCATTGCGTGAATCTTCGTGACAGAGGCTTTCCACATGCGAATGACGCAGTGCGAAAAATTGGGCTGGTCACGCGACTCCCGATCAATAGACTGAATTTGTTGCATGATTCGAAGCAGGGTCATGCGCCGGGCGGTGGGGTCCGGTCTGGGGTCTTTGCGTTGACGAAGTCCCGGCCGTCCGAGTTCTAGACAAGATTGTTCGTTGTGTGTGCCCGCGGAGCGTGTGGCGCTCACTAGAGCGACGTGCGTCCACTTGGACGCACAAAGTACGCTCTAGAACTTTGAACGTTCGCATCGTGCTTTCCGAAAATCGAACCGATTTTCGGGCCGTTGCGAAGGAACGACAGGAAGCATTCCATGGAACTTCTCGAACTCGACCTCTCTCGCGAAATTCATCCGGTGGATGTTATCGAGCAGGTGGCCCACAACAACGACTGGTCCTTCGAACGGGCCGGCGACGACGAGATTTCGATTTCGGTTGCCGGAAGCTGGACCGACTACCACGTCTCATTTTCCTGGATGGA
Source organism: Mesorhizobium sp. M6A.T.Ce.TU.002.03.1.1 (assembly GCF_003997275.1). Classification (NCBI taxonomy): domain Bacteria; kingdom Pseudomonadati; phylum Pseudomonadota; class Alphaproteobacteria; order Hyphomicrobiales; family Phyllobacteriaceae; genus Mesorhizobium; species Mesorhizobium sp. M6A.T.Ce.TU.002.03.1.1. The sequence goes on along the minus strand of NZ_RZTI01000062.1, from coordinate 21,719 downwards.
GGATTTCGAGGCGCTGCATCTGGCCTGCGCTTTCGACATCAAGGTGCCGGAGGCGCGCGCGCTCGAAGTGATGCGGCTGCTTTCGCTGATCAACGAGCAGATGCTGTTCGGCCATTTCGACCTCTGGGAACAGGAAGGCGCGATCATGTTCCGCCAGTCGCTGCTGCTTGCCGGTGGGGTCGAGCCGTCGAGCCAGCAGGTCGAGGTGCTGTTGTCGTCGGCGCTGGAAGCCTGCGAATGCTATTTCCAGGCGTTCCAGTTCGTCGTCTGGTCGGGAACCTCGGCCAAGGAGGCGCTGGCCGGCGTCCTGTTCGAGACCTATGGAAACGCCTGAGCCAGGTCCTGACCATCAATGAGCTCGAGCAGCCAGCGCAAGCCCGAGATCAGCTTCGCCGATTTCGACCGTGTCGATATCCGCGCCGGCACGATTATCGAAGCCGAGCCGTTTCCCGAGGCGCGAAAGCCGGCGATCAAGCTGAAGATCGATTTCGGCGCTGACATCGGTGTGAAGAAATCGTCGGCGCAGATCACCAAATATTATGCGCCCGAGACGCTGGTCGGCCGGCAGGTCTTCGCGGTGGTCAATTTTGCGCCGCGGCAGATCGGCCCCTTCATGTCGGAAGTGCTGACGCTTGGCTTTCCCGACGAGGAGGGCGCCGTCGTGCTTGGCGCGATCGAACGCAAGGTGCCGGATGGCGGCCGATTATTTTAGCTTCGTCATCCACGGGCGAAGCGGACGCGCAACCCCGAGAATCCATGCCGTAGCAGTGGTCGAAGAGTAGGACGGTCCAGAATCGCGTTGTTCTGGCCGCTCCTGTGGGGCAAGTGCGGCTCGTCGCCTCAACCCAACAAGTTCTTCACCGAAGGGGTCGCTCGCAGGTCACGGCATGGATCCTCGGGTCTGCGCGTCGGCTTCGCCGCCGCTTCGCCCGTGGATGACGAAAGGTGGTGTCAGTTTGCGCGTGGTGCCCAGCGCCTCTTCAACCGTCTCCAGAAACATTTCCGCGCAGGCTTTCCAGCTATAGCGCATTGCCCGTTCGCGCGCCTCAGCGCGGTCGACGTGGAGCGCGGCGAGCGCTGCCTCACGCAAATCATTCGACACCGCTCCGCCAACCCCGTCGCCGACAATGTCGATTGGCCCCGTCACCGGATAGGCTGCGACCGGCGTGCCGCTGGCCAGCGCCTCGATGATGACATTGCCGAATGTGTCGGTGCGGCTGGGGAAGACGAAGACATCGGCCGAGGCGTAGATCTCGGCCAGTTCGTCATTCGGGCGGTGGCCAAGGAAATGGGCAGCGGGGTATCTGGCCTTGAGCCTGGCCAACTCCGGCCCCTCGCCGACGATCACCTTGCTGCCGGGCAGGTCGAGATCGAGGAAGGCGGCTAGGTTCTTTTCGATCGCGACGCGGCCGACGCAGAGGAAGATCGGTCCCTTGAGCCCCAGATCCTTCCTCTTGTCCGGCCGGAAATGGTCGGTGTCGACGCCGCGCGTCCACGGCCTCAGCTTGGTGAAGCCGCGCGCCGACAGATCGTCCGCCAGCGACTGGGTGGCGACCAGCGTGCCCTGTCCGGAATTGTGGAAATCGCGAAGCCAGCGGTAGGCCCAGGCCTCCGGTATAGGCAGCCGCGCGCTAAGATATTCCGGGAAGCGCGTGTGATAGCTCGTCGTGAACGGCCGGCCTGCCTTGCGACAATAGCGCCGCGCCATGATGCCGAGCGGGCCTTCGGTGACGATATGGATATGATCGGCATTGCGCACTTCGATCAGGCGCGCGACATGGCCCGGCGTCGTCAGCGCCAGCCGGATGTCCGGATAGGTCGGCAGGGGCAAGGTGCGAAAGATGTTCGGGGTCAGGAAGTCCGTCTCGACGTCGAAGGATTTCAGGGTTTCCGAAAGCCGTTCCAGCGTGTGGACGACGCCGTTGACTTGCGGGCGCCAGGCGTCGGTGACCATCAGGATGCGCATAGCAGCCCTTTGCTTGAAATGTCGTCGGTTTCCTTGATGCGAGGCCGCAAGGCCGAATCAATCAGGATCGCACGCTTCATGCGCGCTCTTCAGCATGGTTTCATGACGGGCCGATGAAGGCGCAAACCGGCGGTCGTCCGCAGCTGCCAGAAAAGCAGCGCGTCGTCCCGAAAATCGAATTCGATTTTTGCTGCGCTGACCTTCGGTTCGGAAAGCACGGTGCGTAGGTTCAAAGCGTTAGAGCGTACTTTGTGCGTCCAACTGGACGCACGTCGCTCTAATCAGGCCGGAACCTTGATGACGGCGCGCAAGCCGCCGAGCGGGCTCTTGTCCAGCATGATATCGCCGCCATGGCTGCGGGCTATGTCGCGTGCGATGGCAAGGCCAAGGCCGGTGCCGCTGGCGTCGAGGTTGCGGGCCTCGTCAAGCCGCACGAAAGGCTTGAACACGTCCTCGCGCTTTTCGGGCGGAATGCCCGGACCGTCGTCGTCGATGGTGACGAGCAGCGAGCCGCGGCCATGGTTGGCGTTGATTTCAACCGTCTTGGCGTAACGGAAGGCGTTGCCGACGATATTGGACAACAGCCGGGCAAAGGCGTGGGGCCGCACATGCACATTTGGATCGCCGGCGAGCGCGGTCGACAGTTTGCGCTTGCGCAGCGTGGCCTCCTCGCCCAGCTTTTCGAAATACGCTTCAAGATTGAAACGGCCGGCGTCTTCCGTTGCCTCGCCGCGAGCAAAGGCGAGATAGCCTTCCAGCATAGACTGCATGTCATCGATGTCCTGGCCGAGCGCCTCGGTGTCGGCCTTGGTCCCGGTCAGCGCAAGCTGCAGCTTGAAGCGAGTGAGGATGGTTCTCAAATCGTGGCTGACGCCGGTCAGCATAGCGGTGCGCTGTTCGAGCTGGCGTTCGATGCGTTCGCGCATCTGGATGAAGGCAAAGCCGGCGCGGCGGACCTCCTCGGCGCCGCGCGGACGGAAATCGCGCGGCATCGGCCGGCCCTTGCCGAAACTTTCGGCGGCCTCGGCCAGCGTCAGGATCGGCCGGATCTGGTTGCGCAGGAAAGGGATGGCGATCATCAGCAGCACCAGCGAGGTGCCGACCATCCAGATCAGGAAAATGTGCGTGTTCGAGGCATAGGCCTGGCTGCGGCGCACGAAGGCGCGCAGCACCTTGCCCTCGAGCTGGACGCGGACCTCGATGATATTGGAATTGCCGACCGTGTCGATCCAGAACGGCCGGTTGATCTGATGGGTGATCTCGGACGAGAGAATTTCGTCGAGGATCGAGAAGAACGGCTTTGGACCGGGCGCTGGCAGCGGATCGGGCGGAAGCAAGTCGATCTTCAGCTGCATGCGATCCTGCGCGATGCGGATGATATTGGCGTAGTCGGCGTCGTTCGGATAGGTTTCAACCAGGTCGACGATCGCGGCAATGTCGCGGACCGTGGCCTGCGACAGGCGCTGCGTCACAGTCTGCCAGTGGCGTTCCATGAAGACAAAGGCGAGGACCGATTGCAGCAGGATCATCGGTGCAATGACGATGATCAGCGAGCGGGCATAGAGCCGCTTCGGCATGTAAAGCGAAACGAGGCGCCAGAACCGTTTCCAGGCAAGCGGCACCGCCTTCAGCGCCCGCCTGGCGCGAGCGCTCAAGCCGCTATCTTCCGGCCGTTCCAGTTGCGTGGTCGCCATTCGCCCTTTTTGCCCATCTGCAGCTCAACAAGGGACCCGCAAGCGCAGTGCTGCGCTTGCAATTTTCGACTTTATGCATGTCGTCGTCCCAAAACCGCTTCGCACTTTTCGGCGACATGCATTGCGGCAGTCTATTCCACGCTGAGCCGATACCCAATACCACGCACGGTCTGCAGCCAGACCGGGTTGGACGGATCGCGTTCGATCTTGCGGCGCAGCCTGTTGATCTGGACGTCGATGGTGCGCTCGCCGACTTCGGACTCGTCGCCGACAAGTTCATGGCGCGGTATCGTTTCGCCGGCCCGCGCCGCGAAGATCGCCAGGATCTCCTGCTCGCGGTCCGTCAGCTTCAGAGCCTCGCCGCCGCGCTTGAGCTCCCGCCTGGCGATCTGGAAGGTGTAAGGGCCGAAGACCAGTTGCTCGACCTTGGGGGTCGTTGCCGGACCGCCGCGGCGCAGGATGTTGTTGATGCGCAGGATCAATTCGCGGGGATCGAAAGGCTTCGGCAGATAGTCGTCGGCGCCGGCCTCGAGCCCGGTGATCCGGCTGTCGGTCTCGGAAAGCGCGGTAAGCATCAGGATCGGCACGTTCTTGGTCGCCCGCAGCGCCTTGGCGAGGTCGACGCCGGTTTCGCCCGGCATCATTATATCGAGCACGAGCAGGTCGAAATCGAGGCCGGCGAGCTTGCGCCGCGCTTCGCCGGAATTTCCGGCAACGGTGACGCGAAAGCCGTTTTCGGTCAGATATTGTTTGAGAAGATTGCGGATACGGGTATCGTCATCGATCACCAGCAGATGCGGCGCATCATCATCCGGTGCTGCCGGTTGATCAACCCTTTCAATGGTCTCCATGGCTTTTCCCTGACATTTTTGCGGGCACAATGTCGATCTGCGCCCTTAGTTCCGGATTGACCATCGCTTCCAGGAAGCGTTCGATCAAGGCGCGTTCGGTGGCTCCGAAATCTTCCAATGCAGCATGGATGCGGCGCGACTGTGGCCGTGCCAGCGCCAGCGCCAAGGCGCGGCCCTTGGCCGTCGGATAGAGTTCGCGCTGGCGGCGGTCGCGCGGGCCCTGCAACTGGACGACATGATCGGTGTCGATCAGTTGCTTGAGCACGCGTGCCAGGCTCTGCTTGGTGATCTTCAGCACGTCGAGGAGTTCGGCGACCGTCAGGCCCGGCCTGCGATTGACGAAATGCAGAACCCGGTGATGGGCGCGGCCGAAGCCATAATCGGACAGGATCTGGTCCGGATCGGAGGTAAAATCGCGATAGGCGAAGAAGAACAATTCGATGATGGCAAAGTCGATGCCGTCCTCGTCGGTGACCGCCGTCCTGATCGGTTTTCCGGCTGGGTGGCTGCGATCCGTCATCTTTTCTCCGTGCGAAAGGGAAATTATGTCAGTACTATTGACGTAATTTCCCGGCAATGGTAATTTTTGACAAGCTTTTCGGCGGATTGCGAACGAAAAGGCAAGGGAAAGCCGTTTTTCCGGAACTTCCTGTGTTTGCCAGACCTTATATATCCGCCTACGCTTCGAGATACCGGCCGCCCGGTGCGGCTGATAAGAAACGCGCAACGACACAACGATGTGCGGGCGGCCGCCCGCGGGAGGTTACCATGGCATCCGTTCCCTTTGACCAAATGGACGGCTTTATCTGGATGAACGGCGAGTTCGTCAAATGGGCCGACGCCAAGATCCACGTGTTGACCCATGGCCTGCACTACGCCAGCGCGGTGTTCGAGGGCGAGCGCGCCTATGGCGGCGAGATTTTCAAACTGACCGACCACAGCGAGCGCCTGCATGAATCGGCACGCCTGCTCGGCTTCAAGATTCCCTATTCGGTTGCCGAGATCGACGACGCCTGCCGCACGCTGTTGAAGAAGCAGGGCTTTCAGGATGCCTATGTCCGGCCGATCGCCTGGCGCGGCAGCGAACAAATGGGCGTTTCGGCGCAAAACAGCCGGATCAACTGCGCCATCGCCATCTGGCAGTGGCCGAGCTATTTCGATCCGGCACAGAAGCTGAAGGGCATCCGTCTCGATCTGGCCGAATGGCGCCGCCCCGATCCGCGCACTGCGCCGTCGAAATCGAAGGCTGCCGGCCTCTACATGATCTGCACCATGTCCAAGCATGCCGCCGAAGCCAAGGGCTATGCCGACGCCATGATGCTCGACTGGCGCGGCCAGGTTGCGGAAGCGACCGGCGCCAATATCTTCTTCGTCAAGGACGGCAAGATCCACACACCCACCCCCGACTGCTTCCTCGACGGCATCACCCGCCGTACAGTCATTGGTCTTGCCAAGGATCGCGGCTTTGAGGTGATCGAGCGCACCATTATGCCGGAAGAGCTCGAAGGCTTCCAGCAGTGCTTCCTCACCGGGACCGCGGCCGAGGTGACGCCCGTTTCAGAGATCGGTCAATACCGATTCGAGGTGGGTGAAATCGCCAAGACTCTGATGAACGACTATTCTGCGGCCGTTCAACCCAAGCATGCGATCGCCGCAGAATAACGAAAGTCACAGCTTTTTTAACAAGTAGGGGCAGTTTTCGGGCTGCCCCTTTTATTTAAGCACTTCTGCATTTGACTTTCGTCCAATTCGGCGTCTCATGATGGTGTCGGCCCGGGAGGCTGGCAGCTATGGAGGGACTGGTAACATGGACATGAACACGCTTCTTCCGATCATTATTCAGGTGATTACGGGTATCATCGGTGGTCAGGCGGTTGGCGCGGCGATCAAGACAGCGGCAATGGGTCAGCTTCCCAAAATTCTGGGCGGCGCCGTTGGCGGCGTCGGCGGCGCGGCGATCCTCGGCAGCCTGCTCGGCGGCGGTACGATCGATCCGGCTGCAGCCGCAGCGGCAACTAGCGGATTGGGCAGCGCGCTGAATCTGCAAAACATCGTCGGCGGTGCCGGTGGTGGCGCCATTCTGACGGCCATCATCGGCGCGGTCATGAATGCGATGAAGAAGTAAGCTTGGCGGTTTCGGGCTTTCGCATGGGCGGCTTCGGCCGCCCATTTCTTTTGTGTCCGTGCCAACGGTGGACGCCGTTTGCATGTGTCTCTACATCAGGGGCGACACAGCGAAAGGACGATCATGGGTCAGCTCAATGCCAGTATCGTGCCGGTCACGGCCTTCCAGCAAAACTGCACCATCCTCTTCGACATGGACGACAGACAAGGCGTCGTCGTCGATCCGGGCGGCGACATCGACAAGGTGCTGGCGGTGCTAAAGGATAACGCGATCAACGCCGGCGCGATCTGGATCACGCATGGTCATATCGACCATGCCGGCGGCGCCATGGAGCTGAAGGAGGCGCTCGGCGTCCAGATCATCGGCCCGCATGAGGCCGACCGTCCATTGCTTGCCAACCTCGAGAACCAGGCAAAACTCTACGGCATCACCGATCCGGTGCGCAATTGCATGCCCGACCGCTTTCTCAGCGAAGGCGATACCGTCTCGTTCGGCCAGCACGCGTTCGAGGTCTTTCATTGCCCGGGTCACGCGCCCGGCCATGTCGTCTACTACAATCGCGCTGCGAAGTTCGCCCATGTTGGCGACGTGCTGTTCCGTGGGTCTGTCGGGCGCACCGACCTGCCGGGCGGCGACCACGCCGCGCTGATCGCGTCGATCAAGGACAAGCTTTTGCCACTCGGCGACGACGTCGGCTTCATCTGCGGCCATGGTCCCGGCGGTCGCTTCGGTGAGGAGCGCCGGAGCAATCCATTCCTGATTTAAAGCGCGTCGCATCTGAGGCGCCTCATGCGATGCGCGTCAGGCCCTTGTCTTGCGCATGCCGACAACAAAAAAGCGCTGGCCATGCGGACAGCGCTTTTTTTTAGGGCTGGGGAGGCCTTAAAGCGCTTTGCGCTTTAAGGCCTTTGTCTTTGTGCATGTCGTTATCCCAAAACCGCTATGCACCCTGGGGTCAGGCCCGTGCGCATGCTTTTGGGCGACATGTATTAGTTGGCGGTGCAGAAATGCTGTTCGCCGTCATAGCCGGTGAACGTGCCGGTCCGGGAGTTGAACGAGCGATAGCGATCCGAACAATATTCATACCAGCCACGGGTCCATGGCTCGGCGTAACCATCATTATAGGCGACCCGCGGTTCCGCGTAGTAGCGGCGCACCGGGGCTGGCCGTGGATAACGCCCATAATCATCATAGCCGGGATCGTAATAGCTGGGCTGCGGGTTGTTGAGCGCACCAACGATCAGGGCGCCGGCTGCGAGGCCAAGGACGCCTGCCGCGATCGCGTCGCCATTGCCACGATGGTGGTGCCGGTGGCGCCAGTCGCCGGCGCTGGCCGCGGGCAAGGTCGCGAGCGTGGTCGCGACAATCGCGGCGGACAGGATGGCGGTCTTGAAAATTCGGTTCATGTCGGTCTCCTTCGTGCCGGCCCGGGTAATTTGGGGATGCGGTCCGGCTTATCGAAGACTAGTAGGCGACCGTGGCTGAACGGGGGCTGAACGAAATTGGCGGGCTGGGACCAGTCGACATTCATCGATCAGGCTTGGCGCGAGCCACAAATATCGCACGCTCAACAAGGAGCGGACTTGCCCTGCGGAATCCGTCCGATGCTGTCTCGATCCCGGCTCAGCCGATCGACAGGTTGACGGCTTTCGGACCCTTGCCGCGCTTGTCCGGCTCGGTGTCGAATGTTACCTTCTGCCCATCCTCAAGACCGGGAAGACCCGACGCCTGCACGGCCGAAATGTGGACGAAGACATCCTTCGCGCCATCATCCGGCGTGATGAAGCCGAAGCCTTTGGCATGATTGAAGAATTTGACGGTGCCGGTCTGCGGCATGGGAAGCTCCTTTGATCCCATCAAGTCCAGTCTCGGGCCGGCAAATGCCCGAGTGGAAATTTGTCGTTTATTTTAGCGTCATCGGCAAGAGAAAGTTTTGCGCGCATTGGCTTGCCTACCCGGGCACGAAAAAAGGCGCGACGAAAACCGCCGCGCCTTCGAAAACTCGGATCCGGCGCTGAAAGCCGGCACAAGGCCTGTGGAGACCTCAGGCACAGTCCCTGAGCACGTCCGAGCGGACGTGCGCGCGACGGTTCAGTCGGCGCGGAGATTGACCGCCTTCGGCCCCTTGCCCATCCGGTCCGGCTCGACATCGAAGGTGACCTTCTGGCCATCAACGAGCGTGCGCAGGCCCGAAGCCTCGATCGCGGAGATGTGGACGAACACGTCCTTGGCGCCGTCATCTGGCGTGATGAAGCCGAAGCCTTTGGTTGCGTTGAAGAACTTAACGGTGCCGGTCTGGGCCATTGGGGAAACTCCTTCACCCGTGTCAGTCTTGTGGTTTGCCCGCCGCCTGACGCCGTGGGCAAGTCCCGGTGGTTGCTTCGGCAGTCATGCATTGGCGCATGGTCAAAACCCCCCGCCGAAAAACGGGGCCGTCAGAGATTCACAGTATCGGGGAAAGGTCGTCCAAAACGTTCCGCTCTCCGGGTCGCAAATGCCCGAACACGAAATTTATCGCACGGAAAGGTGATCGTTGCAAGGTAGCGCCCGCGGGCCTCCCGACGGGCGCATTCCGACGCATGGCACCGATAGGCTGGGGTGCTCGTCCGGTCATCGGCCAGTGCCCGCCCACGCATGGTCCAGCGGGCTGAGAGCTTGCAAACAGGGGTTGCATTTGGCGGTGGAATGGCGAGGATCGGCTTGGAGTAGAGCGCGTTTTGCATTTTCTTGTGCATGTCGTTATCCCAAAACCGCTGCGCACCCTCGGATCAGGCCCGTGGGCATGCTTTGGGCGACATGCATTGGAGCGGGGCTTGAGGGAGGTATAGTCATGAAATTTCTTGCGGCAATCTTCTCGCGGCAGGGTTTTGCCATTCTGTTGCTGTCGGCAGTTCTTGCGGCCTGCACCGCGGTGGTGGTGGACGAAGGACCGGGGTACCGTCCGCCAAGGCCCGGGCCGCAATTCTGCACCAAGCAATATGATCCGGTCTGCGCCCGGCGTGGCGGCGACCGCCAGACCTTCGCCAATGCCTGCCTTGCCGAGCGAGCCGGGTATCGCATCATCCGCGACGGCCAGTGCCGTGACGGCGGTGGCGGTGGTGATGAGGAGCAGACATTCTGCACCCGCGAGTATGCCCCTGTCTGCGCACGCCGCCGTGGCGACCTGCGCACCTTCCCCAACGCATGCGAGGCCCGCGCCGCCGATTATCGCATCGTCGAAGACGGCCCCTGCTAAGGGCTGGTTTCCTCCCCGTCCGGCGACGGGGAGGGGCCCATCTATCAACTGGACATAGGCGGGCGAAGGGCAGCTGGCGCCACTTGCCTCTACGCCGACAGCCTCGCCTTGCGGCAATAGGCGATGAACTCGGCTGCGGGCATGGGTTTGGCAAACAGCCAGCCCTGACCATAGTCGACGTCGCGTTCCATCAGATAGTCGGCCTGTGCCTGCGTCTCCACGCCCTCGGCAATGATCTTCAGCTTCAGCGTCTTGGCCATGTCGATGATATGCGGCGTTACGGAACTGGTGGCGGAATCCGTGGCGATCGTGTCGATGAACGATTTGTCGATCTTCAGCGCATCGAGCGGCAGGCCTTCGAGGTGGGACAGGCTGGAATAGCCTGTGCCGAAGTCGTCGATTGCGACCGCGTGGCCAAGCTCGCGGGCGCGAATGACGGTCGAGCGTGCTGAATCGACGTCGACGAAACCGCGCTCCGTCGCCTCCAGCCAGATCTGCCGAGGCTGAATTCCGGTGTGTTGCAGGGCCTTTTCGATGACCGGAAGGACCCTTGCCGTTCTGACGTCGGCCGGGCTGAGATTAATCGCGATGTGGAGGGAAGGATTGGCGACAAGAAGCTTTTTCAGGTCCAAAACGGCAAGGGCTATGACCTGATCGGTGATTGCCGCGATCAGGCCGCTCTCTTCGGCCAGCGGGATGAAAAGATCGGGCCGGACCAGCGAGCCGTCGGGCCGTCTCCAGCGAACCAGCGCTTCGGCCCCCACGCAATTGCCGGTCCTGAGCTCGACGATCGGCTGATAGTGGACGATGAACTCGTGCTTGCGAACGGCAATCTGCAATTCTCCCAGCGGCGACAGCCGCCGCCGCGACAACCAGGCAACCATGCCGATGATGAAGGCGGCAATGAAAACGCCGAGAGGAAGCAACAGCAATTGCCGGCTGCGTACGCTGTCCACGATCTGGCTTTCCGGTTCGGTGGCGACGGCGATCCAGTCCGTCCCGCGCGCCGTGGCAAACAGATGACCGTCATCCAGGCCTTTGCCCGGGGTGGCGATGATTTTGGCGATGCGGGCGGGATCAGGCCCGTTCAACGCGCTGAGCAGGACGCCGGTGTCGGTCGCGAGGGCAAGCTGAATGTCGGGATCGACGACAATGTCGACAAAGCGCAGAGGATCGACAAGGACATTATGGTGCTTGTAGTGCAGGGCCATCAGCGGATGGGCCTGGTCGGCCAGGGGCTGTATCCGGGCAGTGACGGCAACGCCGTCTGCGGTGGTGAAATCCGGTGCGGCTTGCGCAACGCGTCCTTCGGTCGAGCCCCAGGATGTGCATTTGAGCAGTCCGGTTTCGAAATAGCCCATCTCTTCGATCGAGCGGGTGTTGATGGTGAGCTGCCGCATGCGGGCAATGTGGCCCACCGAACAGCGGTCGCCGGTGAACCGGTCGATCTCACGCAATGAGTCGGTTGCATCCTTGAGCGATATGCTGGCCCTGGCGATCGCGCGGTTGGCGAACAGATCCAGCCGTTGATGTTCTTCTTGAACCGTGAGAACCCATGAAAAGTGGAACATCGCCGCGATAGGCACGATGGCGCCGAGCAAGGCCAACACCACCGCAGTCACGATGATGCGCGGCCTGTCCATGTGCGCCTCCCTGCCTTTGGCTGCGAGCGACGATTTCGTGCGCGGCCTGCCGGGCAGCCAACCGTGATCGGGCCCGGTTCCAGCGGACCTTATATGGCTTTTGACGTTACGTGATCTTTAATTGGATCCGCTAGAGCAATTCTAGGAAAAGGTGCGTGGCGGTTTTCCCGGGAAAAGCGCGTAGCGCTTTCCCCGGGGAATTGCGTAAGAACAAATACTTAGAGCGGTTCGGCGATTCTATCAAAAGCAGAACCGCTAGTGGCTGAATGAATGCAGTGTTGCTCATCCGTGCGCTGGATACGCTCCATCGGCCGGGCCGGCATAGAGCTCGCTGCCGTCTTCGTCGGAAATGCGCAGGCGGTCCGGGATCTGCGGCATCGCCAGCGAGCGGAACAGCTCGGTGGCGCCCTGCAGGGCGGCGCGCAGGTTCGGCGCCTCGAGTGATACCCTGTCGAGGATCGCTTCGTCGGCGTCGCGCGATCGATAGAACTCGACAACGAAGTTCAAACACGCCTCCGTGTTGCGGCGACGCAGTCCTGCGGGTGCACCAAAGCCGCTTAGGTGCACAAGCATGGTGAGGCGCGCGCGGCGCTTCGGAGCGCTAGCCCTTGGACTTCGGCTTCAAACCGGCTTCCGCCTGCTTGACGGCCGAGCCGAAGGGCGAGGCCGGCTTTGCCGCCGCCTTGTCTTTCTTGGGCTTGCGTGTCTCGCGGTTGCTGCGCTGTTGACCCTTGGCCATTTCTTGGTCCTCGTGATTGATGAACGTGGTGGTGGCGGTCGACGAGGGCCTAGGCGCTCGGATTGTCGGCCACTTCGAGATTGTCTTCCGTGGTGACCCGCTCATGGGTCTCCTCGTCGCTGCGGATGCGGTATTGCGGCGAGCCGTCCTTGACCGGCAGCTTGCTCTTGATCTGGAACAGCTCCGCGGTCTTCTGGACAAGGCCGGTGCGGCTCTTCATGCGAACGGTCTGGCCGATTGCGAAAAGATGCGCGGGCGTATCGGTGCGCGGGCGCGCGTTCTGCTGGAAGCGGATCATGCGGCATTCTCCTGGTCGCGCCTCAGCGCGGTTTCGAGGTCGGCGAGGTCGATGGCGACCAATTGGCTGGTCTGGCTTTTCACCGTTCTCGCCGGCAGATGGATGAAGGTGGCGACACGGCGCCAGGCAAGCCATGACATGCCATCGATAAGCTCCTCATCGTGGTCGATGTCGTAGTCGCCGGCCGGCAACTTTCCCTCCAGGCCGCCAAGCATGAAGGGCGCCTCGAAATGCGCGATGGAATGGGTAGTTCGGCCAGACATTCTCGTGCCTCGAAGTCTCGTTCCCGGCGTGATTCCGATAAAGTAGTGCCCGCTTTGCGGCATCGGGACTTAAAGTATCGTGCGTCCCTGTATCGGCAATTTGGGTATCGGCGATCTGGAATGAGTTTGGCGGGTCGAGAACCTCTGACGCCGCGAGATGCCAAGCTTGGCCCAAAAAACGATCTCAATTCATTAATCCGAAATTGCGGTTTATTCAAGAAGATTCATGCCCGGTGCCGATCTTGCGGCGAAATTACTTTTCTAGTGATATTTGTAGAATGATGATACGGTCCAAACTCTTCACAAGAATTGTCTGAAATTGTGCTGGAAAATTTCATCCCGGTATTAATTTTTATTTATGTCTGAAAGGAAAATCCATGGTTTCCGTGAAAACGCCTGATGGCTCGACCGTAACAATCAAGCCGATCATCAAGCCCACAAAAGTCATATCCGCGCGGCTGACGATAAGAAGTGACGAGGCAGCAAGGCGCAGGATTGCCGACACCGACGGCACGGTGCGGCGGGCGCGTCAGCTCGCCGAAACCCACCGCCTGATCTGACATGGCCGGCTTTGCCACTAATCAAGGAGCTTGAGTGTGACGCTCAATTTTCCCAACCGCAGCCGCTCCTACGACGCGGCGGCCAAGCGCATTCGTTTCGTCGGCCATGACGGCATGTTCGAAGTGCCGTTCTTTGTGGAGATTGCAGCGCTTTCGGCGGCAACGGCCACGAGCGGAGCCGAAGCCGAGTATCTCAGCGCGTTCGATGCGGAGCGCTCGTCGATCCAGGATGTCGCGCGCGAAGCCTATTCGCACGGCCGCAGGAACATGTATGTATTGACCCGGGCCGATTTCCGGTAAGCTGGCCTGCGACCCCTTGAACCTGTCGCGCCGATGGCCTAGATCGCGGCAGGCGGACAAAACACGGCAGGTTTCCCATCAACAGAGATCCGAGAAGACCGGCAGGCGCGGGCGCCAATTTCGGCTCAGGCGGACAGCCGCCGCTGGGGCTCGACCAGCGTGTGCAGCAGGCGCTGCAATTGCATCAGGCGGGGCGCCGGCAGGAAGCCGAGATGCTCTACCGGCAGGTGCTGGCGCAAAAGGCCAACCACGCGGCGGCAGCGCATTTTCTAGGGCTTCTGCTGCACCAGACCGGTCGCAGCGCCGAAGGACTGGATCTCCTCGAACAGTCGGTGCGCCTGCAACCCAAGAATCCGGATTTCCTCAACAACCTCGGCACGGTGATGCGCGACCTCGGCCGAGTCAGTGCAGCCGTGGATTTCTTCCGTGGCGCGGTGGCGCTGCGCCCGGACCAGCTTGCGGCGCGCGACAATCTCGGCTCGTCGCTAAAGCAGATGGGACAGTTCGAGGGCGCAGAGGAGATCTATCGCGGCACCCTCGGTCGCAACCCGTTCCATGTTCGCGCCCGCATCGGGCTTGCCGAAACGCTGCAGGAGGCCGGGCGGCTCGATGAGGCGCTTGCCGTCTTTCGGGAAGCGCTGACGATCCGGCCTAAGGATGCCGACTTGCTGCACGGGCTGGGCGTCGGGCTGATGGAAAAGGGCAAGCTCGACGAAGCGACTGACTTGTTCCGCCAGGCGCTGACCGTCAATCCCGGCATGGCCCGGGCCTGGCTGATGCTGACGCAGGTCAAGCGCCAGAAAGAGCGCGACGCCGAGCTTGCCGGCATGGAGGCGCAGCATGCCAAGGCGCCGCAAGACAGCCTGGCGCGCATGCAGCTTGCCTTCGGCCTCGGCAAGGCCAATGACGACCTGAAAGATTACCCGCGCGCCTTTGATTATTTCGCCGAAGGTAATGCCATCCGCCGCAAGGGCATCGATTATGATCCGGTGAGGACGCGGGCCGAATTCGAGGCGATGAAATCGGTGTTCGATGCCAGCTTCTTCGAAAAGCATAAGCCAAGCGCAACCGCCGACGATGCGCCGATCTTCATCGTCGGCATGCCGCGTTCGGGCACGACGCTGGTCGAACAGATCATCGCCAGCCATCCCCAGGTCTATGGCGCCGGCGAGCTCAGTATTTTGAAGACGGTGGTCGGCAAGCAGTTTCCGTCAACCATGCCAGGTGGCTTTCCCTGGGGCGTATCCGATGTACCCGACACGGATTTTGCCGATGCCGGGCAGGCCTACCTCGATATGCTGCATGCCCGCTATCCGCATGTCCGCCATGTCACCGACAAAATGCCAGGCAACTTTCTGTTTATCGGCTTTATCCGTCTGATGCTGCCGAAGGCCAGGATCATCCATTGCGTGCGCGATGCGGCGGCGACCTGCCTGTCGATCTACAAGGTGCATTTCCGCGGCGACACTCACCGTTATGGCTACGATCTCGGCGAGCTCGCCGACTTCCACAATCTCTACACCGACATCATGGCGCATTGGCACGCCGTGCTGCCCGGTGTCGTGCACGATGTGCGCTATGAGGATTTCGTCGCCGACCAGGAAGGGCAGACGCGGGCGCTGATCGCTCATCTCGGCCTGCCGTGGGACGATAGAGTGCTGTCGTTCCACGAGACCGACCGTCCCGTGCGTACAGCCTCGGCGGCGCAAGTGCGCCAGCCGATGTACCAGGGCTCGGTCGATCTGTGGAAGCGCTACGGCGATCGGCTCAAGCCGCTGCTTGACCGGCTAGCGTAATGCGTTGCGGGCCTACAGCTCAATGAAGGGCTGAAAGCCGCCAAAGATCATGCGCTTGCTGTCGAAGGGCATCGCCGATAGCTCTCCGTTCAGGCGTGGGTCGGCCATTACCTTGGCCATCACTGCATCGCGGTTCTGCCGCGATTCATAGACGACCCATGAGAAGACGACGACCTCGTCGTCCTTGGCCTGCACGGCGCGCGGAAACGAGGTGACCTCGCCATAGGGCACGTCGTCGCCTATGCATTCGACATAGGCGAGCGCGCCATGCTCCTTCCAGACGGTGCCGCCGAGCTGCGCCATCTTCTTGTAGGCATCGAGATTTGCCTTCGGCACGGCGAGTACGAAGCCATCGACATAGGACATTGTGGTTCTCCTTGATTGTGGGATTTTCCTTCTCCCACAAGCAAGGGGAGAAGGAAGGAATGCGCTACGCTGCCTTCACCGGCGCGTTCATCGCCCACTCGACGCCGAAAGGATCAGTCAGCTGACCCCAGCGGTCGCCCCAGAACATCACCTGCAGCGGCGTACCGACCGTGCAGCCGGCGTCGACGGCGCGCTGCCACCAGGCGTCGATGTCGTCGCTGCCGAGATGCAGCTGCATTGTGAAGCCCTGCGGCTTCACCGCCGCCATTCCATGCTCGGGATAGAAATCGGAAATCATCAGCGTCGAACCGTTGATGTGGAGATGGATATGCATCGTCCGGCCCTTCTCGTCCGGCGGGTAGAAGAAGACCTGCTCGGCGCCGAAGGCCTTCTGATAGAATTCTGAAGCCTTGAAGGCGCCGTCCAGCTGAAGGTAGGGCGTCAATCCACCGAGGACTTTCGCGGCAGGCTGGGTCTGGGGCTGATCGTTCATGTCTTGCTCCTCTTTGGTTAGGCGTTGCGAACCACAGGACGAATGCGGCAGCGGCGATCCTACATGGCCGACGCGCTTTTTTGGTGCCGACCGTGCGACGGCCGGCTCTTGTCAAGGAGCCCCGTTGTCAAGGAGCCCTCTTGTCAAGGAGCCAGGCCAATCCGCGGGCTGTTCTGTGGGTCGATGACGATTTCCGGCCAGCCGATGTCCTTGCGCAGTTCGATCGGCAACGAAAGGATGGCGCGCTCGCTGCGGAAGCGGGCGCGAGCCGCCGAGTAACGGGTCGCTATGCGACCTACGGATGACAGAATAGACATGATGCTCTCTCCTCGATTGGCGCCGGCATCATCGTGTCGGCATCCCAAGGACGTGGCGCGCGGCCATGATCCGACAGACCGTCGGAATTTTTTGGAGCAAAGCTTCAACCGCGCGTTTCTGCCACCGATCGGAAGAAATCCTCCGGGCTGTCGACCTCGACCAGCCGCCGCTTCTCGATCAGCCAGAAGCGGTTGCCGATCGCCCTGATGAAGGAGCGGTCGTGCGAGGCAAGCAGGCAGCTTGCCTCATGGGCCAGCAATTCTGCTTCCAGTGCTTCCTGGCCATCGATGTCGAGATGGTTGGTCGGCTCGTCGAGCAGGTAGAAATTGGGATTGGCGAGCCTCAGCGCCAGCATCATCAGCCGCGCCTTCTGTCCGCCCGACAGCACGCCGATCCTGCGCTCCTGCATGTCGATGCTGACGCCCGCACCGGCGAGCAGCGAGCGGGCGCGTTGCTCGCCGACATCGAAGCTGCGCGAGAGCATCGCCAGCGGCGTGTCTTCGCCACTGATGCCTGACAGCGCCTGGTCGCTGTAGCCGAGCACCGTCGACGGCGTTACCTTCACGCCTTGCGCTGCCATATCCGGCTCGACGATGGCATTTCTGATCAGGCTGATGAGCCGCGACTTGCCGACACCGTTGCGGCCGAGCAGGACGATGCGGTCGCCCTGGCAGATATGGCGCTTG
Organism: Mesorhizobium sp. M6A.T.Ce.TU.002.03.1.1; assembly: GCF_003997275.1. Taxonomy (NCBI): domain Bacteria; kingdom Pseudomonadati; phylum Pseudomonadota; class Alphaproteobacteria; order Hyphomicrobiales; family Phyllobacteriaceae; genus Mesorhizobium; species Mesorhizobium sp. M6A.T.Ce.TU.002.03.1.1. Next base: position 4,386 of record NZ_RZTI01000062.1, on the reverse strand, counting down.
CCGGTCCTGAACAGCAGCCTGCCGTCAGGCGTCTCGACCACCACGTCGTCCAGCGTGATCAGCACCTTGGCATGGGTGCCGCGATTGGCGAGCTTTATCGCGCCCGCCGATCTTTCGCGGTGCGCCGGTGCCGCGACCTCCTCGAGGCGCTGGGCGCGCTGGTTGAGCTGCTTGGTCTTGACCGTCAGCAGGTCGCTGCCAGAGTTGATGCCGATGTTGTTGAGCTTGGCCGCCTGCCGGCGCAATTGCTGCGCCACCTTCATGTCGCGCTGGAACTTGCGCTCCGTCGAGGCGTCGACTTCGCTCAAAGCGTCGCGCGCCCTGGAATAGGACAGCGCAAACACCGACGACTGCTCAGGGCGCAGGAACAGCGTGCGGTTGGTCGTGGCGTCGAGGAAGGCGCGGTCGTGGCTGGCAATCACCACCGGCACCTCACGCGGCAGCGCGTTCAGCCAGGTTTCGAGCTGGCTGATCTTGGCGAGATCGAGATGGTTGGTCGGCTCGTCGAGAAGCAGGACATCGGGATCGGTGACCCAGACTCGGGCGATCAGCGCCAGCCTTTGCCAGCCGCCGCTCAGCGCCCGCATCGGCCGCTCGCGCATCGGCTCAGGCACGTCGAGGGAGTCGAGCACCACACCGACGCGCCATTGCTCGCTTTCGGCCTGCTCGGCCGGCAAGGCGTCGGCCACCACCTGCTGAAAGCCGCGCTCGGCCAGCATTGCGGGAACGGCTTGCTCGACATAGCCGACCCGGAGGCCGCGGGTGCGGGTGATGTCGCCTGATGTCGGCTCCATTTCGCCAGTCAGGCACTTCAGCAAGGTAGATTTGCCGCGGCCGTTGGCGGCGACGATGCCGAGCCGATCGCCGGTGCCGATGGTGAGATCGAGATTGGAGAAGAGCGGCGCACTCATGGTGACGCCGAGGGATTTGAGGCTGATCAGGGCCATGTGGATTTCTCTGGTCTGCCCGGAATAAAGGTCCGGTTCGATGCACTTTAACGGTGCGCAGGCTGGCCATCAGAACAGGCGTTGCGGCACCACGAAGGGCAGACCAAGAAAATCGAAGCGGGAGAACCCGGACCGTCTCTGGTCAGCCCTGCAAGCAAACTCGCAGGGCAGCGACAGGGCCGCGCTGACGGTGGTGGTCGAAAGACACGCAGCCCTCCTTTCAAGACGTTCGAGTGTGCGGAGCGATTACACCAAAGGCGGGGCTGGTGGCAAGCGGACTGCTTCAAGCGATGACAGTGGAGTCCTTCCCTTCTCCCCTTGTGGGAGAAGGTGGCCTCGCAAAGCGAGGTCGGATGAGGGGTGTTCCAGGGAACGCAAACGTCTCACTCCGCTGGAACACCCCTCAACCGTCTCGGCGCTGCGCGCCGATCCACCTTCTCCCACAGGGGGAGAAGGGAAGGCGCTACTTTCCCGGCCGCCCTGTCTTGCCCGGCCGGCGTTTTTCGCGGCGGGCGTCGGCGGGGTCTTCGTAGGAACCGATGCCAGCGCGCTGGCGAACGATCGGCTTGGCGGAATCGCCCCCCACTTGGGGGGAGATCGGTTGTGGCTTGGCCGGCACTTTTCCCTCGACCGGCTTTTCGGTGCGGCGCACTGTCATCTCGTCCAGCGAGTTCTTCTTGAACAGCGGCTTGGTCGGTTCACCCGGTATACCGAAATCCGAGCCGTGCGCCTCCTGCGCCGACTGCTTCTTGAACAGCGAACGCGACACCGCGCCTGACGGCTTCGGCATGTCGGTGCCAGGCCCCATATCGTCCAGCGACGGCTTGGCGAACAACGGCTTCTTCACCGGCACAGCGCCGTCAGCGCCCATTTCGTCGAGCTCCGGCTTGCGGAAGAGGTTGGGCCGGGCAGCCTTGGCCGCCTCTTCGGCGGCACGTGCCGCGTCCAGTTTGCGGAAACGCTCTTGTTCCTCTGATGTACGATGTTTGGCCACGCCCTTGTTGTGCTTGCCCTTCTCGCGGCCCGAAACCGGGCTTTCCATGTCGGCATATTTGGCCAGCGGATCGTCGGAGATGGACAGCTCCATCTCGCGCAGTCGCTTGATCTCGTCGCGGATGCGGGCCGCCTTCTCGAAGTCGAGATTGGCGGCGGCGTCGCGCATCTGCTTGTCCATCGCGTCGAGATGGGCTTTCAGGTTGTTGCCCATCATCGCGCCGGCGCTGTCGGTGAACTGCGAGATGTCGGCGCGGACATGATCCTTCTCGTAGACCGAGTCCAGGATGTCGGAGATGCGCGACTTGACCGATTCCGGGGTGATGCCGTTGGCCGCGTTCCACTCCATCTGCTTTTCGCGACGGCGGTTGGTTTCCGCCATCGCCCGCTCCATCGAGCCGGTGACCTGGTCGGCGTAGAGGATGACCTTGCCGTCGACGTTTCTGGCGGCGCGGCCGATGGTCTGGATCAGCGAGGTTTCCGAGCGCAGGAAGCCCTCCTTGTCGGCATCGAGAATGGCGACGAAACCACATTCCGGGATGTCGAGGCCTTCGCGCAAAAGGTTGATGCCGACCAGCACGTCGAAGGCGCCGAGGCGCAAGTCGCGCAGGATCTCGATGCGCTCCAGCGTGTCGATGTCGGAGTGCATGTAGCGGACGCGGATGCCCTGCTCGTGCAGATATTCGGTGAGGTCCTCGGCCATGCGCTTGGTCAGCACTGTGACCAGCGTGCGGTAGCCGGCTTTTGTCGTGTCGCGGATTTCGCCGACGACGTCGTCGACCTGGGTCTTGGCCGGACGCACCTCGACCGGCGGATCGATCAGGCCGGTCGGGCGGATGACCTGCTCGGCGAAGACGCCACCGGACTGCTCCATTTCCCAGCCGCCGGGCGTCGCCGAAACCGCGACGGAGAGCGGGCGCATGGCGTCCCACTCCTCAAAGCGCAGCGGCCGGTTGTCCATGCAGGACGGCAGACGGAAGCCGTATTCGGCCAGCGTCGCCTTGCGGCGAAAGTCGCCGCGATACATGCCGCCGATCTGCGGCACGGTGACATGGCTTTCGTCGATGAAGACCAGCGCATTGTCAGGAATGTATTCGAACAGGGTCGGCGGCGGATCGCCCGGCTGGCGGCCGGTGAGATAGCGCGAATAGTTCTCGATGCCGGCGCAGGAGCCGGTCGCTTCCAGCATCTCCAGATCGAAGCGGCAGCGCTGCTCCAGCCGCTGCGCCTCGAGCAAGCGACCGGACCGTTCGAGTTCGACCAGCCGGTGCTTGAGCTCTTCCTTGATCGACTTGATGGCCTGATTGAGGGTCGGGCGCGGCGTGACATAGTGCGAATTGGCGTAGATCTTGACGCTCTTCAACTCGCCGGTCTTCTGGCCGGTCAGCGGGTCGAACTCAGTGATCGCCTCGATCTCGTCGCCGAACAGCGAAATGCGCCATGCGCGATCCTCAAGGTGAGCCGGAAAAATCTCGATCGTGTCACCGCGCACGCGGAACGAGCCGCGGACGAAGTTGATATCCTGACGCTTGTATTGCTGAGCGACGAGGTCGGCGAGCAGCGCCCGCTGGTCGAGCCGGTCGCCGATCTGCATCTGAAAGGTCATCGCCGTATAGGTCTCGACCGAGCCGATACCGTAGATGCAGGACACCGAGGCGACGATGATGACGTCGTCGCGCTCCAGCAGCGAGCGCGTCGCCGAGTGGCGCATGCGGTCGATCTGTTCGTTGATCGACGATTCCTTCTCGATGAAGGTATCCGTCCGAGGCACATAGGCTTCCGGCTGGTAGTAGTCGTAGTAGGAGACGAAATACTCGACGGCGTTTTCCGGGAAGAATTTCTTGAACTCGGAATAGAGCTGTGCGGCCAGCGTCTTGTTGGGGGCGAGGATCAGAGCAGGACGCTGCGTCTCCTCGATCACCTTGGCCATGGTGAAGGTTTTTCCCGAGCCGGTGACGCCGAGCAGCACCTGGGTGCGGTCATTGTCGTTGACGCCTTCGACAAGATCCTTGATCGCCGTCGGCTGGTCGCCGGCCGGCTCGAAATCCGACACCATCTTGATGGCGATGCCGCCTTCGGATTTTTCGGGCCGGGCCGGGCGGTGCGGTGTCCACAGCACGCCGTCCTTGTGCAGCGGGTTGCCGGATTCGATCAGCGCCGACAGCGCGGCGACAGTGGCGGTGACACCGCCGGAGGCCATCGTCTCGGCTTCCTCCAGCGAAACATCGAGGCCGGCGACCGGATTGAGGCCGGCCGCGGTGCGCTCCCTGGCCGAAGCCGCGCCGCCCATCGAGGTTCCTCGCGCCGTGCGGCCGGGGGAGGAGGAGCGCTCGGGGATTTTTTTCGCCTTGGCGCCTTCCCTCCCCCTTGAGGGGAGGGTGGCGGCGGAGCCGTCGGGTGGGGTCGGTGCGGCCGGGCTCGACGGTTCCTTATGCTGAGCACTTCC
>NZ_RZTI01000061.1:0-33631 GCF_003997275.1 Mesorhizobium sp. M6A.T.Ce.TU.002.03.1.1 | reverse complement strand
GAGCGTTACGGCATGCGACGCCTGCGCTTCTTCAACCTCGCCACCAACCGCACGCAGTGCATACTGGCCGCCTGCGCTTACAATCTGCGCACCATGATTGGCGTCCTCTATCCACCCGATGAGAGGCGGACATGAGGGAGGAGTGCGTCCACAATCCGGCGGGACGGCTGCCTAAACCGACAAAGGCCCCGCAAGGGCCGCCGAAAACCGCTCTGCCGGCCTTCAAAAAGGCCCTCACTGACCACCGAAATCCACTTCGCTCCCCGTGCAAAGCCCTCCCTGTGGGAGAAGGAAGAGCAGGCGTGCCACCTTCACCTTGCCAAATCCGGCCTTGCCGCCTATTCTTGCTGCTAAAATAATTTCACACACAGGCAAACTTGTTTCTCAAGACACAGGGTCGAGATGAGCCAGTCGCCCTACCCCGCCGTCGCAGCCGGACCGCCCCGGCCGAGCCTGATCCTGCGGCCCGGCCAGATCGCGCTGCCGGCCGGCATGGAGCGCTATTGCGTCCAAGGCAATGGCGCGGTGCTCATCGAGATCGAGGCCGGCGACACGATCAGCGTGCGCAATGTCGAAGGCGGGCAGGCTTGCGAGCTGCTGGCATGGGACAAGAGCGGCGCGACCGACCCCAACATTCTAGGCGAGAAATCGAACAGCAATGCCGCCGGCATCAAGGCGCTGCTGGCCGTTGGCGACGACAGCCTCGCTTCCTTGCGCCGGGGGCTGGAGCGACGCCAGGTGCAGCTTGATCAGGCGAAGGCGGTCCGCGTCTTCGGCGGCGCCACCCCTGCCGGCACCGAACAGGGTTTTGCCGTCGCCCGCGACGGGTCGATGCTGATCGCCGCCCCGGGCGGGCCGATGCTGGTTGATGGACACGACACGGCGACGCCGCTCAGCGTCATCGTCCGCCGCGCCACGATCCGTCCGACGGCGAAGTCGCAATTGGGCGATCCGCTCGCCGATCCGGTGCTCGATCTGCGCGTCCATTCGGCGACCGCGGAATCCTACTTCGTCAAGGCGGGCGACTATCTGCAGATCATCGATGTCGACGGGCGCCAATCCACCGACTTCCAGTGCTTTTCGGCGCGCAAGCTGGACAAGGGACGCGACCATCCGCTCGACGTGACGACCACCCGCACCCTGATGGGCTCGAGCTATCCGATGCCCGGCCTGCACTCGAAATATTACGACCAGGACATGGAGCCGCTGGTCGAGGTGGTGCAGGACACATGCGGCCGGCACGATGCGTTTGCGCTCGCTTGCGCCGCCAAATATTACGACGACATCGGCTATCCCGGTCACCCCAATTGCTCGGAGAATTTCAACCGTGCGCTGTCGGACAAGGGAGTGAGCCCCCGCGCCGGCTGGATGGCAATCAACTTCTTCTTCAACACGGCGATCGACGCGCATGGCGTCATGGTGTCGGACGAGCCGTGGTCGCGGCCGGGCGACTATGTGCTGCTGCGGGCGCTCACCGACATCGTCTGCGTCTCGTCCGCCTGCCCCGACGACACGACACCGGCCAATGGCTGGAACCTCACCGACATCCATGTGCGGACCTATTCCGGCCAGCACAAATTCTCGCGAGCGATCGCCAGACGCATGACGCCCGATTCGGAACCGAAAATGACCCGCGAGACCGCTTTTCATTCGAGCTTTGCCAAGCACACCCGCAACTTCGTCGAGTACAGGGGCTATTGGCTGGCCAACTCCTTCGCTAGGCAAGGTCCTATCGACGAGTACTGGGCCTGCCGACAAGATGCCGTGATCATGGACCTGTCGCCGCTGCGCAAATTCGAGGTCACCGGCCCGGATTCCGAAGCGCTGCTGCAATACACCCTGACCCGCGACGTGAAAAAACTCGGCGTCGGCCAGGTCGTCTATTCGGCCATGTGCTACGAGCATGGCGGCATGATCGACGACGGCACGCTGCTCAGGCTCGGCAAGGACAATTTCCGCTGGGTCGGCGGCGACGATCTTTCCGGCGAATGGCTGCGCGACACGGCGACCAAGCTCGGCCTCAACCTGCTGGTGCGCTCGTCCACCGACCAGATGCACAATGTCGCCGTGCAGGGGCCGAAGAGCCGTGACATCCTCAAGGAGATCATCTGGACCTCGCCGCTGCAGCCGTCGATCGAGGAACTCGAATGGTTCCGCTTCGCCGTTGCCCGCATCGGCGGCGGCAATGGCATTCCGGTCGTCGTCTCGCGCACCGGCTACACCGGCGAGCTCGGCTACGAGATCTGGTGCCATCCGCGCGACGCCGAAAAGGTGTTCGACGCCATCTGGGAGGCCGGCCAGCCGCATGGCTTGAAGCCGATGGGACTACAGGCGCTCGACATGGTGCGCATCGAGGCCGGGTTGATCTTTGCCGGCTATGAATTTTCCGACCAGACCGATCCGTTCGAGGCGGGCATCGGCTTCACCGTGCCGCTGAAGACCAAGGCTGACGATTTCATCGGCCGCGAGGCGCTGATCCGGCGCAAGGAAAACCCGCAGAAGAAGCTGGTCGGCCTCGACATCGACGCCAATGTCGCGGTCGGCCATGGCGATTGCGTCCATGTCGGCCGCGCCCAGATCGGCGAGGTCACTTCGAGCACGCGTTCGCCGGTGCTGAACAAGAACATCGCGCTGGCCAGGCTTGACGTCACCCATTCCGCCATCGGCACCGAGGTTGAGATCGGCAAGCTTGACGGCCACAGCAAGCGGCTGCCGGCGCGCGTCGTCGCCTTCGCCCACTACGACCCGCAGAAGACCAGACCGCGTTCCTGACGGCAGCATCCCTTGCCTTCTCCCCGGGGAGAGAAGGTGGACCGGCTCGCAGCGCCGAGACGGAAGAGGGGGGTTGGGCGGAGTGCTGTCGGTGCCAAGCTGAATCACCCCCGACCTCGCTTCGCGAGGCCACCTTCTCCCTCAACAGGAGAAGGTAAGAGCGTGTTTCGTAAGCGCGCTGTGCACAGCTTCACAAAAACGCTTGACGTGAAAGCGTGACGGATCAATCTTCACTGCCAAGAAAAAAATACTACTGAGCGGAAAACGCCTGAGGTCGTTCAACGCGTGCGTCGGTGACGCATCGCGAGGTGTCGGCCGTCGCCGATGGGGAACATCAAAAATGGGGAATTCACGTAAATGAGCACGATAGTCTCTGCCTTGGTGCCGGCTGCCGAAGGGAAGTTGCACCGGAACATCGATTGGCGCGGTGCCTTCTGGGTGGCAAGCGGCGTTCCCGCCCTTGTGCTGTTTTCGATCGGCGGCATTGCCGGCACGACCGGGAAGCTGGCCTTCCTGATCTGGACGGTGTCCATGGTCATGGGCTTCCTGCAATCCTTCACCTATGCGGAGATCGCCGGCCTGTTTCCGAACAAGTCCGGCGGCGCCTCGATTTATGGCGCCACCGCCTGGCTTCGTTATTCCAAGTTCATCGCGCCGCTTTCGGTGTGGTGCAACTGGTTCGCCTGGTCGCCGGTGCTGTCGCTCGGCTGCTCGATCGCCGCCGCCTACATCCTCAACGCGCTGGCGCCGGTGCCGCTGTTTACCGACACCTCGCCGGAAGTCGCCGCCTACATCGCGGCTCATGCCGGAACGAGTGCCGCCGACGCCATCACGGCGGTGAGCGCGGCCGCCACACCGGCGATCCGCAACTGGACGCTCTACGGTCACACGTTGGGTCCGGTCTCCTTCACCTTCAACGCAACCTTCTTCATCGGCGCAGTGCTGATGCTGATCATTTTCTCGATCCAGCATCGCGGCATCCTGGGCACGGCCAACGTGCAGAAATATATCGGCCTGTTCGTCATCATCCCGATGCTGATCGTCGGCGTCGTGCCAATCATCACCGGCCAGATCGACTGGGCGAACTTTTCGCCGCTGGTGCCGCTGGCTGCCGCCTACGCGCCCGAGCCCGGCGCGTGGAACATCGCCGGATGGACCCTCGTTCTCGGCGGCATGTTCATCGCCGCCTGGTCGACCTACGGTTTCGAGACAGCCGTCTGCTACACGTCCGAGTTCAAGAATCCCGGCACCGACACCTTCAAGGCGATCTTCTATTCCGGCCTGCTGTGCATGCTGCTGTTCATCCTGGTGCCGTTCACCTTCCAGGGCGTGCTCGGCTTGAACGGCATGCTGGCGACCCCGATCGTCGATGGCTCCGGTGTTGCCGATGCCTTGGCCGGAATGGTCGGCGGCGGACAGCTGATCCATAGCCTGCTGGTGATGCTGATGATCCTGGCACTGGTGCTGTGCATCATGACGGCGATGGCGGGGTCCTCGCGCACGCTCTATCAGGGCTCGGTCGATGGCTGGCTGCCGCGCTATCTCAGCCACGTCAACGAGCATGGCGCCCCGACGCGGGCGATGTGGACCGACCTCATCTTCAATCTGTTCGTGCTGGCCATCGCTTCGGCCGATGCGACCAGCTTCTTCTTCATCCTCGCCGTGTCGAATTGCGGATACATCATCTTCAACTTCCTCAACCTCAATGCCGGATGGATCCACCGCATCGACAACGGCCATATCGCGCGACCGTGGAAGGCACCGAGCTGGCTGCTCGGCCTCGGCGCCATCCTTGCCTATGTGAACATGATCTTCATGGGCGCCGGTGCAAAGATCTGGAACCCGATGGCACTGTGGGCAGGGCTGATCACGGCTGCCCTCATCATCCCAGTGTTCTGCTTCCGGCATTACATCCAGGACAAGGGCAAATTCCCCGACCACATGCTGGCTGATCTCGGCATGACGTCGTCCGATCTCGCCGTCAGAAAGGCGGGCATCCTACCCTATTTGACGCTGATCGCCGGCGTCGTGGTGATGCTCCTCGCCAACTGGCTGTTCGTGATCTGACCTCCGCCTCAAGGGATCGAGCGCGCGATGCGCTCGATCCCTTGCATGTTTTGTTCTTGCTTTGTGCCGGCAGTTATGCTAGTGATTCAGCTGTAGTGCCGATTGGCACCGATGACCCGCCGCCGGCGGGTTTTTTCGTTTCAGGGCCTATTCGGCGGACTGTTCAGTCGATCTTGATGAACACGCCCTTGGTGTTGAGATACTCGTCGAGGTGCTCGACGCCGCCCTCGCGGCCGTAGCCGCTCATCTTGTAGCCGCCGAACGGCACGGCCGGATCGATGGCGTGGTAGGTGTTCACCCAGACCGAGCCGGCGCGGATTTTTCGTGATAGCTGGTGCGCGGTGGCGACATTGCGGGTGAAGACCCCCGCCGCGAGACCATAAGGCGTGTTGTTGGCCCGCTCGACTGCCTCATCGAGCGTATCGAACGGCAGCGCCGAAATGACCGGTCCGAAGATTTCCTCGCGTGCGATCTTCATGTCGTCCGTGACATGGGCAAAGACCGTCGGCGCGACGAAATTGCCGGCGGCAAGCGCGCCTTCCACGAGGCGCGTGCCGCCGGTGACGAGGGTCGCGCCCTCCGCCGTCCCGGCTTCGAGATAGGAGGCGACCCGCTGCAGCTGCTTTTCGGAGACGAGCGGGCCGATCTCTGTTGCCGGGTCGATGCCGTCGCCGATCCTGAGACCCTTGGCATGGGCCGCCAGCCGTTCGACGAACTCGTCATGGATGGAGCGTTCGACAAACAGGCGCGAGCCGGCGATGCAGATCTGGCCGGAATTGGCGAACACCGACATCGCCGCCACCGGCACCGCTCTGTCGAGATCGGCGTCGGCGCAGACGATGACCGGCGACTTGCCGCCAAGCTCCAGCGAGACCCGCTTGAGGTTGCCGGCCGACGCCCGGACGATCGACTGGCCGGTCGCCGTCGAGCCGGTGAAGACGATCTTGTCGACGCCCATATGCTCGGCGAGTGCGGCCCCTGCCTCGGCGCCGGTGCCGGTCACGATGTTGACGACGCCTGGCGGAACGCCGGCCTCGTTCATGATGTCGGCGATCAGCAGCGGCGTCAGCGGCGCTTCCTCGGAAGGTTTCAGCACCACCGTGCAGCCGGTGGCCAGCGCCGGCCCGATCTTCCAGATTGATGCGGCGGTCGGTGCGTTCCAGGGGATGATGGCGCCGACGACGCCGACCGGCTCCTTGCGGGTGAAGGAGACGATCTCGCCCGGCAGCGAGTTCTCGATCGTCTCGCCATGTAGGGACGTCGCCATGCCGGCGTAATAGCGCAGCATGCCGATGACACGGTTGCGGTTGGCGCGGGTGCGCACGATCGGCATGCCCATGTCGGTCGTGTCCGAGCGGCTGATCTCCTCCCAATGTTTTTCGAAGAGGTCGGCGATCTTGAGGAGCAGCACCTGCCGCTCATAGGGCTTGAACCGGCTCCACGGCCCGTCGAAGGCCTTGCGCGCCGCGGCCACCGCCAGCTCGATATCCTGGCGATCGCTGCGCGGCACCGTGGCAATGACCGCACCGGTGGCCGGATTGCGGGTTTCCATGGTGCGGCCCGAGCGGGCGTCGACCCAGGCGCCATCGACGAACATCTGGCGATGGCGTCCGTCGATCGGCCGGCGCAGTGACACCGGTGTCTGAGCTATGGTCATGACGTCCTCCTCCAGCGCTCCTGCCGGTGGGCGGATTTAACCCCTGGATATCACATCTGCCAACAGCTCTATTCGGCCGCCACTCTATTCGGCGGCCAGAGGCAGTCGCGGCCTGTCGTCGTTGTCTGCCAGCTCCGGCTCGGCCGCCTGCTCCACGTCCTTGGCCTTCTTGCGCTCCCTGCCGAAGAACAAGGCATAGGCTGCCGGAAGCACGAGGATGGTAAGCACTGTGGCGACGAGAATGCCGCCCATCATGGCGTAGGCGAGCGGACCCCAGAAGACGCCGCGCGAAATCGGGATCAGCGCCAGGACCGCCGTCAGCGCCGTCAGCATGATCGGCCGGAAGCGGCGAACCGCCGAGCCGATGATCGCCTCCGAGCGTTCCATGCCGGCCGCTATATCCTGGTCGATCTGGTCGACCAGGATGATCGAGTTGCGCATGATGATGCCAAGCAGCGCGATCACGCCGAGGATGGCGACGAAGCCGAACGGCGCGCCACTGATCAAAAGTGCTGCGGCTGCACCGATGATGCCGAGCGGACCGGTCGCCAGCACCAGCATCGCCTTGCCGAAATGCTGCAGCTGGATCATCAGCAGCACGACGATGACGGCCAGCATGATTGGAGCTTTCGCAGCAATGGAGGCCTGGCTTTCGGCCGAATCCTCGGCGCCGCCCTGGATCTCGACGGCGTAGCCGGGCGCCAGACCGTCGCGCAGGCCTTGCATCTCGCTGTACATCTTCATCACGACATCGTTCGACTGCACGCCATCCGGCAGCGTGGCACGCACGCTGATGGTCGGCAGGCGGTCGCGCCGCCATTCGACGCCTTGCTCCAACACCGGGACGACCTTGGCGACCTGCGACAGCGGCACGAAGCCACCGAAATCCGTCGGGACAGAGACGGAGTCGACCGCCGACAGCAGGTGACGGCTCGCCTCCGGCTCGCGGGCGACGATCGAAACGGTCTCCTCGCCGTCGCGGAAATCATCGAGCGGCGCTCCCGACATGGTCGCCTGCAGCATCTGGCGAATGCGCTGCGAGGTGACGCCGAGCGCACGGGCGCGATCCTGGTCGATCACCAGCTTCATCTCCGGCACCGGCTCGAGCCAGTCGTCGTGAACGGCGCCGAGCAGCGGATTTGCCTGGAACTTCGCCTTCACTTCGTCGGCGATGCGGCGCACCTCCTGGCGATCCGGACCCATGACGCGCATCTGCACCGGCCAGCCCGTGGGCGGCCCGAGGAACAGGCGGTCGACCTTGGCGCGGATCGACGGGAAATCCTCGGCCAGAATGGTGCGCAGCTTGACGATCAGCCGTTCGCGGGCCGGTTCGTCATTGGCCATCACCAGAAGCTGGGCAAAATTCGGATTGCGAAGCTGCTGGTCGAGCGGCAGGAAGAAGCGCGGCGCGCCCTCACCGATATAGGTGGCGATGAAGCGCTTGTCCTTGTCGTCCATCATCCTGGTTTCGAGCGCCTTGGCCTGCGTCTCGACTTCCTTGATGCTGGTGCCTTCCGGCAGCCAGAGGTCGACAAGGATTTCCGGACGCGACGACTGTGGGAAGAAATTCTGCGGGATGAACTGGAATGCCCAAAGACTGGTTGCGAAGGTCACCAGTGTCATAACCAGCACGATGATGCGGTGGCGCACGGACCAGCTGACGGTGGCGCGAAGCCGGCGATAGAAGCGCGTGTCGAAGACATCGTGATGGTTGCCGGCGTGCTTTCGCTGCTTGAGGATCATGTTGCCGAGCCACGGCGTGAAATAGACCGCCACGAACCAGGACACGACCAGCGCGATGCCGACGACATAAAACAGCGTGCGCACATACTCACCGGCCGTCGAGGCGGCGAAGCCGACCGGGATGAAGCCGGCGGTGGTGATCAGCGTTCCGGTCAGCATCGGGAAGGCCGTCGAGGTATAGGCGAAGCTCGCAGCCTCGACCTTGACCAGTCCTTCCTCGAGCTTGCGTTCCATCATTTCGACGACGATCATCGCGTCGTCGACGAGCAGGCCGAGCGCAATGATCAGCGCGCCGAGCGAAATGCGCTGCAGATCGATGCCGATCTCGTACATGATGGCGAAGGTAGCGGCCAGGACGAGCGGAATGGTGATCGCGATCACCAGGCCCGAACGCCAGCCGATCGTCAGGAACGAGACGACAAGCACGATTAGCAGCGCCTCGCCAAGCGCCTTCATGAACTCACCCACCGCTTCCCTGACGACTTCCGGCTGGTCGGCTATCTGATCGACCGAAACGCCGTAAGGCAGCGCCTCTTCGAAGCGGTGATAGGTCGCTTCGACGTCCTTGCCGACATCGGTGACATTGAAGCCTTTGGCCATGACCACACCGACCTGGACGCTGTCGTGGCCGTTGTAGCGGTATTTGCGCTGATAGGGATCCTCGAGGCCGGAGGTCACGGTGGCGATGTCGCCCAGGCGCGTTACCTGGTTGCCGGCGCGCAGGCGAAGTTCGCGGATATCGGCCGCCTTGGTCACGTCGCCCTCGACCGAAATGCGCACTGAGTTCGTGCCGGTATCGACCGAGCCCGCCGGATCGACATTGTTCTGGCCCTTGATCGCGTTCTGCAGGTCGGTGAGCGTCAGGCCGCGCTCGGCAAGCGCCTTGGACGAAACGTCGATATAGAGTTTTTCCGGCTGGTCGCCGATGATCACGGCCTTCTCGACGCCGGGCGTCGTCAGCAGCATGTCACGCGCCTGAATGGCTAATTTCTTCAGCTCGGGATAGCTGTAGCCGTCGCCGCTGATCGAATGCAAAGTGATGAAAGTGTCGCCGAACTCATCGTTGAAGTAGGGCCCGAGCAGCCCCTGAGGCAGCTCGTTGGCGATGTCGCCGACCTTCTTGCGCACCTGGTAGAAGGCATCCGCGACCTGCGCGGGGTTGGTGTCGCCTTCCACCTGCAAGGTGATTATGGCGCTGCCGGCGCGTGTGTAGGAACGGACAAAATCGAGATGCGGCGTTTCCTGCAGCTTGCGCTCGATCTTGTTGACGACCTGGTCCTCCATGTCCTGGATCGAGGCACCCGGCCAGACAGCCTGGACGACCATGACGCGGAAGGTGAAATCCGGGTCTTCCTTCTGGCCCATGCGCATCAGGCCGAGCGCGCCGGCAACGATGATCAGGCCGAACAGGAACCGCGCAATGCTCGGATGCCCGATTGCCCAGCGCGAAAGGTTGAAGGGCCGCTTTTCATTGGTGTCGGTGGTCATAGCGCCAGTCCATTTGTCTGATCGTCAGCGCACGCACGTGGCATGCCCACGGAACTTCTAATGCTGGAGCCTGTTCCATCCCGACATGATCGGGATGGGGCTCCATCTTTCCTGTTCGAGCATAATCTTGTCCGAAAACCGGATTCCACTTTTCGGATCATGCTCCAGGCTTCCGGGCGGCGAGGCTTTCCGAGCGGAGAGACACTCATCGCGGTGGGACGCGAGGATCGATGTGGGGGTTACATCGACCCGACGTCTCGACAATCGGGCACCTGCCGCCCGGAAACCATGAACCGCTTGACCTCGCGGCTTGCGCCGATGCGAGGAAAAGCCGTTTTATTCTTGGCCGTCAGCGCACGCGCTTGGCGGCGTCGCCATCATCGTCCGCAGATGCGGACTGTTGCACCGCATCGCCGGTCAGCTTGACCTTCAGATTCTCGGTCATGAATTGTGTGCCCGCCGCAACGACGACGTCGCCGGGTTTCAATCCTTCGGCAACATGCACGCCGTCGGCGGTGAACTCGGCGACCTTGACCGGACGCGCGTGGACGGTCTCGCCGTTGCGATCCACGGTCCAGACGATCTGCTGGCCATCCTTTTGCGCCAGCGCGCTCAACGGGACCGATACGCTTTGTGGGCGGTTGTTGGCCGCCGAAGCTTCGATGTTCGCGGTCATGCCGAGAAGCACGCGCGGATCGTTGGGCAGGCTGACGCGGACGGCAAAGGTACGCGACTGCTGATCGGCGCTGCCGGCGACTTCGCGGACCTTGCCGTCGAGCGTCAGCGCATCATCCGACCAGAAGCCTGCCTTGACGTCCTTGCCCGGCTTGAACTGGGCGATATCCATTTCCGGAACGGCGATCAGCACTTCCTTTTCGCCATCGACGGCAACAGTCACAACCGGTGTGCCGGAGCCGACCACCTGACCGACATCGGCGGCTACTGATGTGACGATGCCGTTCCTGTCCGCCTTGAGGTCGGTGTAGAGGACCTGGTTTTTCGCCTGGTCAAGCGTTGAGCGGGCGGAATTCCGGGTGGCGACCGCCTGGTCATAGCTGAGCGTTGCCTGTTCGAGCTGCGATTTCGACGCGAAGTTCTTGGCAAACAACTGTTCGGCACGACGACGGGCAAGGCCTGTTGTCTCGACCTGCCGCTCGGCGGCCTCGAGGCTGGCCTCGGCGCTGTTGACCGAAAGGTCATAGTCGGCGGGATCGATGCGGGCCAGAACGTCGCCCGGCTTCACGCGCTGGCCGATGTCGACCAGGCGCTCGGTGATCTTGCCGTTGATGCGGAACCCGAGATTCATCTCGGTGCGGGCGCGCACCGATCCGGAGTAGGAAAGCTCACGGGTATCGTTGGTCTTGGCGATCTCGACGACCTTGACCGGCCGAATGATGTCCTTGACTTCCACTTTTTCTTGCGAGCAGCCGGCGAGCCCGAGCGCCGCGACGACGACCAGAGCCGGACCGACGGCCGACAGCCTGTTCATAATGGATTTGGACAAAGGCACTTGCGTACTCCCGAACTGGAGATGAATTGTCGAGGACCGACGGACGCCGCCGGTCATTTCTTCAAGGCCCTGATCGCAAACTCGATAAGATCGTCCGGCATTGCCCGGTTCTCTTTGGCAAGGCACTGGGCGACCATCTGCGGGTGACAGAGGGTGATGATAGCTGCGCCGAAGCACCGCGAAGCGACTTCCGGATCCTGGTCGGCAAACTCGCCGGCTGCGATCCCGTCGCTGATCACCTCCGCCACCAGGCTGCGGATCCGGTCGATGTGCTTCTCGATGACATGCCAATCGCGTTCGATGGCAACGACGACCATCTCGTGCACCTTCTCCTGGTCGAGCATGGTGTCACGGGTCCACTGATAGTGGGTTTGCGCGTAGCGGCGAAGCTTTTCGCTGGCGGTTCCGGGACTATGGCAGGCGTCGTAGGTCAGTTGGTAGCAGGTAGCGAGCATGCGGCCGCAAACGGCCTGGTGGATCTCGACCTTGGAGGCGAAGAAACGGTAGATGTTGGCCGTCGACATGCCGAGCTCACGCGCTATGTCGGCGACATTGGTCTTGCCGTAGCCGTAGTGGCGGAACAGTCGCTCCGCGCAATCGAGGATGCGCGCGACATTCTCCTGCCGGACCAGGTCGGCCGTCGTATCGAGAGTATCATACATCTTGTTTCATCAGCTCATTACGAATGACGAATTTTGAATTTCGTCACTCGTAATTCGAAATCGACGGAATGTCAACACGTGACATTATCGGTCTTGGGCGACTGGTGACATCTGTTGACACCACTCGGCGTGAACAGCGTTAATGAAGCCTGCTGCGGGCAGTGCACGGGCCCCTCGCCATCTATGCTGAGCCGCGGAAAAGGAGATCCTGGGATGACCGTACTGCGCATCGTCACGAATATCGCAACGGACAGCATTCCGGATGTTCGGAAGTTCTATTCCGACCTGTTCGGGCTCGACGCCGTCATGGATCACGGGTGGCTCGTCACGCTGGCGTCCCGCGAAACAACCATCCCTCAGATCAGCATCGCCAGCGAGGGCGGCTCAGGCACCCCCGTGCCCGATCTGTCGATCGAGGTCGACAATGTGGACGAGGTGTATCTTCGCGCAAAAGAGATCGGTTGCAGGGTGGTCTACGATTTGACCGACGAACCGTGGGGCGTGAGACGTTTCTTCATTGCCGACCCGACCGGAAAGCTGCTCAACGTGCTCACGCATCTTCGCTAGCCCAATTGCGGTCATCGGAGGAAACATGAGCAGAACAATCCCATTTCATTTCGTCGATGTCTTCGCGGTAGAGCCGCTGACGGGCAATTCACTGGCGGTGGTCGACGGCGGCGCCGAGTTGGCGCTTGAGCTCATGCAGAACATTGCACGTGAGTTCAACCAGTCCGAGACCACCTTTGTCTTACCGGCGACCCGGGCGAACGCCGACTGGAGGTTGCGCTCTTTCACGCCGAAGGGCGTAGAGGTTTTCGGTGCAGGCGGCCACAACACGTTAGGGGCTTGGTGGTGGCTCGCTGCAGCAGGGCGGCTCGATCTGGGCGATGGGCCAACATGGTTCCACCAACAGATCGGCGACTTGGTATATCCGTTGGCGATCTGGCAGAGCCAAGGACGGCTCGAAAAGATCATTATGCAGCAAGAGGCCCCACTGGCCGGCCGGCAGCTCTCAAACCTTGGCGCTCTTGCCACCGCACTCGGCCTTCGTACCGAAGAAATAGTGGCTGATATCGTGCCTTGCCAGGTGGTCTCGACTGGAGCCGCCCATCTCCTGGTGCCAATCCGCGATCGCGAAGCCGTCGACCGGATTTTGCCTGATGCTAAACAGCTTTTCGACCTGCTCGACGAGGTCGGCGGGGAAGGCTGCTACGTCTTCTCGCTCGATCCGCTACAACCCGGAACCACGGCGTATGCACGCTTTTTCAACCCGACCGTCGGCATTTCTGAGGATCCGGCAACCGGTACGGCGGCTGGTCCGCTCGCCGCACATCTCGTGGCACACGGTCTTGCACCGCCCGGTGTAATCAAGATCGAGCAAGGCACGGCTCTCGGACGTACCAGCATCATTGAGGTCGATGTAGATGCCGGCTCAGTGAGCATTTCTGGGCGCGGCATTGTAGTGGCGAGCGGGGCGCTTTCGATCTAGAGCGGTTCATCGTTTCACGGAGACGCCGAACCGCTCTATCTCTTTGTTTTTGCGCAATTCCGGACGGAAAACCGCTTCACACTTTTCCTGGAATTTCTAGTCGAAGCCACTCGCCTTCGACTGGATTCGCTTAGGTAGCCGATCTGTTTAATCTGTTCAGGCTTTCGCCCAGTATGACAAGCGCGATGCCGAGCAGCGCAATGTCCTTGATCAGGAACTGACCGGCGGGACCGAGCGCGGGAAAGCCCAGCGTAGGCTCCCAGATCGGCAGGGCAACCATGATCGAACAGGTGACCAGGAAAATCAGGGCGGCCAATGCCCCGCCGGCCACACCGGCGCGCACCGACCAGGGGGACGCAATCAGCAGAAGCGCGGTCGCAATCTCGACGACGCCAAGCACGTAAGAAGCACCGGCTTCACCAAATACCGGATACATCCAGGCGAGCCAAGGCGTGCCGCCGATTAGCGGCCTCAACGCCTCGATCTCAACAGCCGTGAACTTCATCCCGCCGATCATGAGAAGCGGCAGTATGACCCCGATGAGGGCGACGATCCGCCCGGCTGTCCTGACCGCGGCGGCTCTTCGCGCCCATGGCCGAGAAAGGGTCCCGTCTTGACCTTCAGGCTCTGATGTTCTGAGAACCGGCATGAGTTTCCTCCTCCAACTGCCAATTGCACCGCCCGCGTCGTAAATTTATCCCTTGCCCCTAGCGGCTGGCCAATCGCCGCTGTCACGGTCGCTCGATTAATCGATGCGCTGTCAGTCCGGCTTGTAAGGGTATGAGTGATGCTCGTGAGCGATGATCCAAAGGTCACCTTCCTTCCGCAGTCCGACGGTAAGCCGGAGGCGGGTTGCCGGGTCCCTTTCAAGCTCTTCCCTGGTGCCGCACCGCAGCAATGCGGTCGCAAAAGCGACCCGGTCTCCCGCCGTGACATCCAGCCACTCGATCGCGAAAACGCCGCCCTGCTTGAAGTGCTCGAAGAATGGACCCCAACTATCGCGGTAGGCCTCAATTCCACTGAGTTCGTTCGGCGGTGGGACATCGAACATCAGAAGGTCCGTCGCGTGGTCCGCAACGATTGTCTCCAGGTCTTGCTGCTGCACGGCGTTCGCCCAACGCTCGATCAGCGCCCGGATATATGCCTCGGCGTCACGCTCCATGTTCTCCATTAGAATTCTCCTCCTGCCAGATCCTCTTCTGTCGAGTTGGTTCTGTAGCGAGGACGATCGGGAGGCACTCGATCCGACACTGAGTGATGTTTTTTGCTCTTCGCGTGGCTAGGCTCCCTTGGCCATCTCCCTCAGCCGGAACTTCTGGATCTTGCCGGTCGAGGTCTTCGGGATTTCGGCGAAGATCACCGCTTTCGGCACCTTGAAGCGGGCGAGCAGAGCGCGGCAGTGATCGATGATTTCGGCCCCGGTCGCCATCTTGCCCGGCTTCAGCTCGACATAGGCGACCGGCACCTCGCCCCATTTGTCGTCGGGCCTGGCAACGACGCCGCAGGAGGCGACGGCAGGGTGCTTGTAGAGCGCCTCCTCGACCTCGATCGAGGAGATGTTCTCGCCGCCGGAAATGATGATGTCCTTGGAGCGGTCCTTAAGCTGGATGTAGCCGTCGGGATGCATGACACCGAGGTCGCCCGAGTGGAACCAACCGCCGGCGAAGGCCTCGTCGCTCGCCTTGCGGTTCTTGAGATAGCCCTTCATCACGATGTTGCCGCGGAACATGACCTCGCCGATCGTCTCGCCGTCGGCCGGCGTCTCCTCCATCGTCTCGGGGTCCATCACCGTCAGGCCTTCGAGCGCGGCATAGCGCACGCCTTGCCTGGCCTTCCTCGCCGCCCTGAGACCCTTTTCGAGCCCGTCCCACTCGCCATGCCATTCGTTGACGACGGCCGGGCCATAGGTCTCGGTCAGGCCATAGAGGTGGATGACCGCAAAGCCCGCATCAGCCATGCCCGACAGCACCGCTTCCGGCGGCGGTGCCGCGGCCGTGTTGAAGGTGACCGCCTGCGGAAATTGCCGCTTGTCCTCCTCCCCAGCATTGATCAGCACCGACATGACGACCGGCGCGCCGCACAGATGAGTGACGCCGTGATCGGCGATGGCGTCGTAGATCGGCTTTGGCCGCACCCAGCGCAGGCAGACATGGGTGCCGGCCTGCAAGGCCAGCGTCCATGGAAAGCACCAGCCATTGCAGTGGAACATCGGCAGCGTCCACAGATACACCGCATGCTTGCCCATGCCGGCATGGATGGTGTTGGCGTAGGCCATCAGTGCTGCACCGCGATGGTGATAGACGACGCCCTTCGGATTGCCTGTCGTGCCGGACGTGTAGTTGAGCGCAATAGCGTCCCATTCGTCGTCTGGCATCGACCAGGCGAAATCCTCGTCGCCGCCCGCGACAAAGTCCTCGTAGTCGAGCGTGCCGATCCGCTCGCCCTTGGGATAGGGGGCGTCAGTGGCGTATTCGGGATCGTCATAGTCGACGACCAGCGGTTTTACCTTGGCCAGCGCCAGCGCCTCGCTGACGACATTTGCGAATTCGCGGTCGACGATCAGCACCTTGGTTTCGGCATGGTCGAGCTGGAAGGCAATGACCGCGGCGTCGAGGCGGGTGTTGAGCGAATGCAGCACCGCCTTGGTCATCGGCACGCCGAAATGCGCTTCCAGCATCGCCGGCGTGTTGGACAGCATGAGGGTGACGGTGTCACCCTTGCCGATGCCGCGCTTGGAGAGCGCCGAGCCAAGCTTCAGCGACCGCCGCCAAAAATCGCGATAGGTCGTGCGCTGGCGGCCATGGATGATGGCGACATGGTCGGGAAAGGTCTTTGCCGCCCGCTCCAGATAGGTCAGCGGCGTCAGCGGCTGGTGGTTGGCCGGATTCTTGTCAAGATCCTGTTCGTAGGGATTGCCCATCCCGTCCTCCCGTAACGTCGTCATCGAGATCTTCTATCCATAGGCTTTCCGCCCGTCACCACCAACGATGCCATGATAGAGCGCATTTGGCACAAGGATGATCTAGATAAAGCAAACGAAAGAGCATCGTTTGCCCTTGCTCAATTTGACTTTTGTCGAGAGCCGTGAATAATGTCAGCGAGGAGATGGCATGGCGATCCGACCGGCAGAACAGCTTATTCACAAGGCCGCCTGGCTTTACTATGCCCATGGCCTGCGCCAGGACCAGGTGGCGAGCCAACTCAAGATTTCCCGGGCCTCGGTCGCCATGTATCTGCGCAAGGCGCGCGAGACCGGCATCGTCAACATCTCGACCTCGACCCAGCTTTTCACTGACGACGTCCTGGCACGCAAGCTTGAAGACGCGTTGAAGCTCGATGCCGTCTGGATCGCGCCGGAAAACGGCCATGTCGCCGATCCTTCGACCGACATCGCTGTGCTGGCGGCGAGCGTCTTTCTCGAGCTGGTCAAGAGGGGCGACCGCATCGGCGTCGCCTGGGGGCGGACCGTCTATACGATCGCCGACATCATGTCTTATGCCGACCTGCAGGCCGTCACGGTGGTGCAACTCTGCGGCAATCTCGGAGCCCCCTATTCCTACCGGCCCGACCAATGCACCATGGAAATCGCGCGCCGGCTCAACGCCCAGGGGCTCAACTTCTATGCGCCGCTGGTGCTGACCACGGAAGAACTGGCACGCGGCCTGCGTGCCGAGCCGGTGATCCGCGAGCAATTGTCGGGCATTAGCGAATGCGACCTCGCACTGTACTCGGTCGGCACCGTCGATGCCGACAGCCATGTCGTCAAATGCGGTGCGCTGACTGCGAGCGAAATGGACGTGCTGCGCCGTGCCGGCGCTGCCGGCGTCATCGCCGGACAGATCATCGACGCGCAAGGCAAGGCGCTCGACTGCAGCTACAACCGGCGGGTCATTTCGGCAGAGCTGTCATCGCTGCGCAAGATTGAAAAGCGCCTCGTGGTGGTGCAGGAGGACAGCAAGTTCGGACCGCTGGTGGCGGCGATCGCGGGTGGGCTGTGCACGCATCTGGTGGTCGGCGCACGGATGGCGCGACGGCTGCTCGACCATGCCGGATCGGCAGCGGAAAAGGTCGCCTAGATACGCAAAACTCCGCCGCGGGCGCATTGTCATCAAAGCGTCGCGGCGTTCCTGTTCACAACCAAAAGAGAAATCGGACGAAGCGAACATGAAGAACCTATGGAATGACGGCGAGGCGGAGAAGCTGGTTGCCGACTATGCAAAGAAGGGTGTGGCCCGCGACCTGGCGCTGCGCGTCTATACGACCAGGCTTCTGGGCGGCGAACCGCGGCTTGTCCTGCATGGCGGCGGCAACACCTCCTGCAAGACAAAGGCCACCGACCTCGTCGGCGACGAATGGGACGTGCTCTGCGTCAAGGGCAGCGGCTGGGACATGGGCGTGATCGAGCCGCAGGGCCTGCCGGCGGTCAAGCTCGGCGCCCTGCTCAAGGCGCGGTCGCTCAAAAAGCTCTCCGACGAAGACATGGTCGCGCTGCAGCGGGGGAACCTCATCGATCCGTGTTCGCCGAACCCTTCGGTCGAGACGCTGCTGCACGCCTTCCTGCCGCACAAATTCGTCGACCACACGCACTCGACCGCCATTCTGGCCATCGTCGACCAGGACGACAGCAAGGCGTTGAGCAAGAAGGTCTTCGGCAGCAAGATGGGTTACGTGCCCTACATCATGCCGGGCTTCGATCTGGCGAAGGCGGCTGCCGATGTCTTCGACGCCGACCCGACGGTCGAAGGCCTGATCCTCGACAAGCATGGCATTTTCACCTTCGGCGACGATGCTAAACAGGCCTACGACCGGATGATCCACTATGTGAACGTCGCCGAGGATTTCATCGCCAGGAATGGCAAGCCGCCTGCCGAAAAATCGGCCTTGCCAGCCAGGCTTGCCGGGCCCGCGGACATTGCGCCGATGCTGCGCGGCGCGGTGGCCGTAGCGCGCGGCGAAGGCCGCTTCGACCGCATGATCGGCGACTTCCGCACGTCGGACGCGATCGTCGATTTCATCAATTCCGCCAGGATTGCCGACTATGCCGGGCGCGGCGTATCGACACCCGACCTGTCGATCCGCATCAAGACCGGACCGATGGCGCTGCCGGCACCCGACGCGGACAAGATCGGCGACTACAAATCCGCCATCCGCCAGCATGTCGAAAAATTCGCCAAGGACTATCGCGCCTACTTCGAAACCAACGACGCGCTCGACGATGTGAAGCGCACGATGCTCGACCAGATGCCGCGGCTGACGCTGGTGCCGGGCCTCGGCATGTTCGGCCATGGCCGCACGCTGAAGGATGCGAAGATCGCATCCGACGTCGGCGAGATGTGGATCGAGGCGGTGCGTGGAGCCGAAGCAGTCGGCGATTTCCGTCCACTGTCCAAAGCCGACCTGTTCCCGCTCGAATACTGGTCGCTGGAGCAGGCCAAGCTCGCCTCCAACAAGCCGAAGCCGCTGACCGGCCAGGTTATGCTGGTCACCGGCGGCGCCGGCGCGATCGGCGCCGCCACCGCAAAGCTGTTCGCCGACAATGGCGCCCATGCCGTCGTCGTCGATCTCGATGCGGCAAGGGCGACGGAAGCGGCCAAGAAGGCCGGCAACAGTTCGATCGGCATCGGCGCCGACATCACCGATCCGGCGCAGATGCGCGCTGCGTTCGACAAGGCGGTCGCCGTCTTCGGCGGCCTCGACATCCTGGTTTCCAACGCGGGTGCTGCTTGGGAAGGCAGGATCGGCGAGCTCGACGACGCCACTTTGCGCAAGAGCTTCGAGCTCAATTTCTTCGCCCATCAGTCGGCGGCCCAGAACGCAGTGCGCATCATGCTCGAACAGGGCACCGGCGGCGTGCTCCTGTTCAACACCTCCAAGCAGGCAATCAATCCGGGTCCGAAGTTCGGCGCCTATGGCATCCCCAAGGCGGCGACGCTGTTCCTGTCCAGGCAATATGCCCTCGACTATGGCGCGCATGGCATCCGCTCGAATGCGGTCAACGCCGACCGCATCCGTTCGGGGCTTTTGACCGACGCCATGATCGCCAGCCGTTCTGGCGCGCGCGGCGTGTCGGAGAAGGAGTACATGGCGGGCAACCTGCTTGGGCAGGAAGTGACGGCCGAAGACGTGGCCCAAGCGTTCCTGCATCATGCGCTGGCCGAGCGGACCACCGCCGATGTAACGACGGTGGATGGCGGCAACATCGCGGCGGCGTTGAGGTAGGCTCAAGAACAGTCCAGACGCAAAAAGAGCGGCCCGAAAGCCGCTCTTTTCTTTCGCCTGCGATAAAAAGCTACTTGGCGTTCGGGTTCGGCATCCAGGCCGGCATCGCGACATCGGCATGGGCGAACTGCGGCAGCTTGGCCGAGAGGTCTTCCATGTTCTTGATGTCCTTGTCGATAAGGTCCTTCTGGGTGATCAACGTCGGCGGCACGATGACGTTGTGACCGGGGTCTTCGCCGGCCAAAAGCTGCGCCAGCGCGCGCACCGAAACCTGGCCGACGACGGCCGGATTGGTGGCGGCGGTTGCCGCCCAGGCGCTGTCGGGCTCGCGCATCGCGGCGATGTCGGAGGTCGAAATGTCGGCCGAATAGATCTTGATGTCCTTGTTGAATCCCGCCTCGTCGACGGCGATCTTCACGCCCTTGGCGAATTCATCATAGGGCGCGAACATCACTTTGATGTCGGGGTTGGCCGACAGCACCGAACGAGCCTGGTTGGCGACGGAATTGGCGATCGGATTGTCGAGCGTGCCGAACATCGCCGCCTCGTTGATGCCCGCATATTTCTTCTTGAAGTCGACCCAGGTCTCGTTGCGGCGGTCGAGCGGCGCGATGCCGGCGACATAGACATAGCCGGCCTTCCAGCTCTCGCCATTGTCCTTGATCGCCTGTTCGAGCGCGAGGCGGGCGAGGTCGCGGTCGGACTGCTCGATCTGCGGGATTTTGGGGTTTTCGACATTGACGTCGAAAGCGACGACCTTGATGCCGGCGTCGACCGCGCGCTGGGCGGCTTCCTTCATCGATTCCGTCAGGCCGTGCTGGATGATGATGCCCTGGACGCCAAGCGCAATGGCCTGGTCGACCATGTCTGCCTGAAGGGCGGCATCCTGACGGCTGTCGAGGACGCGCAGATCGACGCCAAGCGCCTTGGCCTGCGCTTCGACACCGGACAGATAGGCCTGGAAGAAGTCGCCGGTCGAGAGATAGCGGACCAGCGCGATCTTGACGGCGCCGGGCTTATCGAACGGCGCCGGCTTATCCTGCGCCATCGCCGGCACCTGCATAAGCAGCGCGGCGCCGGCAAGCCCAAGCGCTGCCGCCCCCAATAGTCTTCTTGTGATCTTCATGTTTCTTCCTCCACTTGTTGAACTCAAATTTCAGCTGGTCGAAATCCTATCTGTCGAAATCCTACCTCTTGCCCCTGCCGGAAAGGGCGAAGGTGAAGACAAGGGCAACCACGAGAACCACGCCCTTGATGAAATCCTGCGTGTAGTAGGGCGCGTTCATCATCGTCAGGCCCTGCAGCAGCACGCCGACAAACACCGCACCGACGGCCGTGCCGAAGGCGTTCGGCTTGGCGGCCCCAAGGACCGCGTAGCCGATGAGCGCCGCGGCGACAGCGTCGAGCAGGAGATTATTACCCGAGGCAATATCACCGCGTCCAAGCCGGGCAGCGAGCAAAATGCCGCCGATCGAAGCAAAAACTCCTGAAATAACGTAGGCCCAGATTTTGTATGCCTTGACAGGCGCGCCAGCGAGCTCGGCAGCCCGCTCGTTGCTGCCGACCGCGTACATCATGCGGCCGAAACGGGTGTATTCGAGAAAGAACCAGATCAGCACTGCAAGCACGAGCAGGACGACGACCGAAACGGGAATGAGGTTGGGGATGAAGAAATCGAAGCGGTGGCGGCCAAGCGCCAGGAAGGCGGCGCTGAACGTGCCGTTGGCCACCGAGCCATCGGGCATCGTCATGCCGGTGGCGATCGAGCGGCCTTCGGTCGGGATGCGCTGCAAGCCGACGAGCAGGAACATCATGCCGAGCGTCGCCAGAAGGTCCGGCACGCGCATATAGACGATCAGCCAGCCATTGATGAGGCCGACGATGACACCGATCGCGAGACAGGCGATAACCGCGACGACGGCGTTCTGCTCCAGCACCACCATGACATAGGCTGCCGCCATCATGGCGCTGGTGGCGACCGAGCCTATCGACAGGTCGAAGCCGCCGACGACCAGAGTGGCGGTGACGCCAAGCGCCAGCACGCCGGTGATGGCGACCGACTGGAAGATGAAGACGGCACTTTGCGGCGAGACGAAGCCGCCGGCGGCGATCGCGAAATAGGCGATCAACCCAAACAGCAAAACGATGAACCCGTAGCGGATGGCAAGGTCGCGCGCGGCTGCCATCTCAATCCAACCCGAACTCATGCCCTCTCCATTCCAATTCTCACCATCTGCCCGCTCTCAGGCCGCGCTCTGCGACGGCCCGCCCGCCACTTCGGCCAGCAGACGCTCGAGGTCGATGTCGGCGTTGCGATGTTCGCCGACGATCGTCTGCTCCGACATCACCAGGATGCGGTCGGCGGTCTCCAGCGCTTCGTCAAGTTCAGTGACGAACAGCAGCGTCGCACGGCCGTTCGCGCTCGCCCGCAGCTTGGCCGCGATATCGCGCCTGGCCGAAATGTCGACGCCCTGAAAAGGCTCGTCCAGAATGAACAGTCTTGCGGCCTGCGACATCCAGCGGGCGACCATCACCTTCTGCTGGTTGCCGCCGGACAGGGCGGACATCTCGTCCTTCTCCGAGCGGCAGACGATGCCCAACTCCTGGATTTGCCGGCGGGCGGTGGCGCGCTCGATGCGGCGCTTGAGTACGCCGAGACGCGACATCCGCTTGTGGAACGGGAGACTGATATTTTCCTGGATGTTGAAGTCGCCGACGATGCCGTTTTCGCCCCGGTCCTTGGCGACAAGAAATACGCCGGCGGCGATCGCCTCGCCCGTCGAACCCGGTGCGTAAGGTTTCCCGTTCAGCACCATGGTCCCGGACAGCGGCTTGCGCACGCCAAACAGCGTCTCAGCGAGCGCCGTCTTGCCGACGCCGACGAGGCCGGTGATGGCAACGACCTCGCCGTCGCCGAGCGTCAGCGAGATCGGCCTGGACCCTTCTGCAATGCGTAACCCGTCGATCGTCAGGACAGGCCTGGCCGAGTTCCTGGCGACGATCCGGTCGAGGTGGATCTTGCGGCCGAGCATGGCGTTGACCGCGCCCTCATAGTCGAGTGGCTTGCGGTCGAAAACACCTGAGATAACGCCGTCGCGCATCGAGACGATCCGGTCGGCAAGCCGCCTGATGTCGGACATGCGGTGCGAGATGTAGAGGATCGCGACGCCCTGCTCGCGAAGCCTGTCGAGCAGCGCGAACAGCCGGTCGGCTTCGGCGCTGGACAAAGAGGAGGTCGGCTCGTCGAGGATCAGCACTTTCGGCTGATGCGCCATGGCGCGGGCAATCGCCACCATCTGGCGGTCGGCCAGCGAGAGATCGCTGATCCGGGCTTTCAGGTCGATCGTCAGTTCCATGCGGTCGGCAACCGCCTTTGCCTCGCGACGCACCCGGCCCGGATTGAACAGGGTCGGCGCGCCGCTGCCGCTCAGCCTGTCCAGCGTCAAATTGGTGGCGACGTCGAGATCGGCGACGACACCGTCATTGATGTTCTGGTGAACGGTGACGACGCCGGCGCGGATCGCTTCCGCCGGCGTTTTTGGCGCGAAGTCTTGGAGCGCGAAGTCCTGGCCGGCGAGGCTCATCGTGCCGCCGCCGCGCTCGTAGACGCCGCTGATGATCTTGACCAGGGTGGATTTTCCGGCACCGTTAGCGCCCATCAGCACGGTTACTTCGCCGGCATGCAAATCGAGCGAGACGCCGCCAAGCACCTCGATATGGCCGAAGGACTTCCTCAGGCCGTCCACGCGGAACACGGCATCATTGCCCATTCGTTCCTCCCTGACCGTGACGCTAGGAGCTGTCCCGGCAATTGTCAACACGATTGACAATTGCCAGAGAGCTTCCTAGCTTGGACCAACCGCCATGGCTTCACTATGATGGGAGCACCTAAGCGGGAGGGTGAGGATGACTGCGAAATTGCCATTCGAAGCACTGTCGGTCGAGACATTGGCGGCACGCCTCGGCGCCAACGAGGCCCTGTGTTCGCATATCGGCAAGGATACGGCCCGTTGGAAGGTCCGCGAGGTCGGCGACGGCAATCTGAACCTGGTCTTTATCGTCGAGGGCGCCACGGGTGCTGCCGTCGTCAAGCAGGCCCTGCCCTATGTCCGCTTGGTCGGTGACAGCTGGCCGCTGCCGTTGAAGCGCTCCTTCTTCGAATATCATGCGCTGACACGACAACAGGCGAGAGCGCCCGGTTCGGTGCCGGCGATCCATCACTTCGACGAAGGCCAGGCGCTAATCATCATGGAATATCTGTCGCCGCACATCATCCTGCGGCGCGCGCTGATCGAGGGCCGGCAGTTGCCGAAGATCGCCAGAGACATCGGCCTGTTCATGGCCCGCACCCTGTTTCGCGGCTCCGACCTGCATATGGCGGCCAAGGACCGCAAAGCCGATCTGGCGCTGTTCGCCGACAATGTCGAGCTTTGCGACATCACCGAGAACCTGGTTTTCTCGGACCCCTATTTCGATGCCAAGATGAACCGGCATACGAGCCCACAGCTCGACCGCATCGTCGCCGAGCTGCGCGCCGACCGCGACCTCAAGGTCGAGGCGCAGCGGCTGAAGCACATCTTCGCGGCCAATGCAGAGACGCTGCTGCATGGCGACCTGCATTCCGGGTCGATCATGGTCACTGACACCGAAACGCGGATGATCGATCCCGAATTCGCCTTTTACGGCCCGATCGCGTTCGATGTCGGCATGCTGCTTGCCAATTTCTGGATGGCGTTCTTCTCGCAGCGCGGCCACGAGCAAAATGGAAAGCGCGACACCATGCGCGCCTATCTGCTCGACGTCACGGTCGAGACATGGTCGGTGTTCCGCACCGAGTTCTCGCATCTGTGGCGGACCGAGCGCACGGGCATGCTCTACCAGAAGAGCCTGTTCGAAGATCAGGGCGACAGGCTCGGCGCTGAACAGGCGCTCGACCACATGCTGCATCAGGTCTGGACCGACATGCTGGGCTTTGCCGGCGTCGAGGTGCACCGGCGCATTCTGGGCCTCGCGCACAACGCCGATTTCGAGACCATTGCCGACGAGGATCTGCGCGCCACATGTGAGGCGAAGGCGCTGAAGTTCGGCCGTCACATCGCCGTCAACCGGCGGCAGATTCACAGCATCGATGAGGTCAACAAATTGGCCGCGCTGATCGAACGGGAGAACAGGATTTGAACGTCGGCGACCGCCACTATCGCACCATCTGGCTGAGCGACGACGGGCGTTCGGTGGAGATCATCGACCAGCGCTGGCTGCCGCATGATTTCCGCGTGGAGAAAGTCAGCACCGTTGCCGGCATCGCCACCGCGATCCGCGACATGTGGGTGCGCGGCGCACCGCTGATCGGCGTCACCGCCGCCTATGGCGTCGCTATGCAACTCGCCGACGACCCTTCGGATGCCGCACTCGACAGCGTTTGGGAGGTCTTGCACGAAACACGCCCGACGGCGATCAATCTGCGCTGGGCGCTCGATGAGATGCGAAACGTCCTGCGGCCGCTTCCATCTGGGCAACGCGCCGAGGCTGCTTACCGGCGCGCCGGCGAAATCGCCGACGAGGATGTCGGCCTCAACCGCGCCATCGGCGCCAACGGGCTTGAAATCATCAAGGAAATCGCGGCGCGCAAGCAGCCGGGCGAGCCGGTCAACATCCTGACCCACTGCAACGCCGGCTGGCTGGCCACCGTCGACTACGGCACCGCCACGGCGCCGATCTATCTGGCTGTTGAAGCGGGCATTCCCGTTCACGTCTATGTCGACGAAACGCGCCCACGCAATCAAGGCGCCCAGCTGACGGCATGGGAAATGGCCGGCCACGGCGTGCCGCACACGCTGATCGTCGACAATGCCGGCGGCCATCTGATGCAGCGCGGCGAGATCGACATGGTCATCGTCGGCACCGACCGCACCACGGCCGACGGCGATGTCTGCAACAAGATCGGCACCTATTTGAAGGCGCTGGCCGCGGCGGATAACGACGTGCCGTTCTACGTCGCGCTGCCCTCGCCGACCATCGACTGGACGGTGGGCGACGGGCTGGCCGAAATCCCGATCGAGCAGCGCTCCAGCGACGAGGTCTCGCTGGTCTGGGGCAAGACCGCGAGTGGCGAGATTGCGCAGGTCCGCATCTCGCCGGAGACGACGCCCGCGGCAAACCCGGCCTTCGACGTGACGCCGGCGCGACTGGTCACCGGATTGATCACGGAACGCGGTGTCGCCAAGGCCTCGCGCGAAGGCTTGAAGGCAATGTTTCCCGGACGCTGATTCGGCTTCATTGACTTTCGAAAGCGGCATCAGCGGATAAGCGAGGCCAGCTGCCCATATCCGTGGCAGGGGCGCTGCTTGGGTGCATCCAGAGTAGCTCATTTTCTGACAGCCGGCATTTTGACGGCGGACGATTCTGCCTGACATCCTGATACTCGCCTCGCCGGCAGCCGGCTAAGGCAAGGCGATCGTCCATCGATGCGATAACAACCAAAGGCACTGACGAAGGGCCCGGCCGAGACTGGCGGCATCCGATTCCTATCCGGTTGCCAAAATATGGTAGGGTGATTATACCAGCTACTAAGATGACGATCGGCAGGGCCATCGTTGGAGATCAGGAGTACGGCTAGATGACAACCATTGCGCTGTTTGGCGCCGGCGGCAAAATGGGTTACCGCCTGTCGACCAATTTTCGCGGCTCTCCCTACACGATACGCCATGTCGAGGTCAGCGACGCCGGCTGCGAGCGACTAAAGACGGGGCTGGGCATCGACGCGGTCAGCGCCGATGAAGCCCTTGATAGCGCCGAAGTGGTGATCCTGGCGGTTCCCGACACCCATATCGGCAAGGTCGCGGCCAGCATCGAGAGCAAGCTTGCTGCCGGCACGATGGTGGTCGTGCTCGACGCCGCAGCACCTTTCGCCGGCCATTTGCCGAAGCGGCCGGACCTGACCTATTTCGTCACCCATCCCTGCCATCCGCCGATCTTCAACGACGAGACCGATATGGCGGCCAAGAAGGACTATTTCGGCGGCGTCAAGGCTAAGCAGCATATGGTCAGCGCACTGATGCAGGGGCCGGAGGAAGATTTCGCCAAGGGCGAAGCAATCGCCAAGATCATATGGGCTCCGGTCATGCGGTCGCATCGCGTCACGGTCGACCAGATGGCGCTGCTCGAGCCGGGCCTTTCGGAGACTGTCTGCGCCTCGCTGCTCGTCGTCATGAAGGAAGCGGTCGACGAGGTCGTCGCGCGCGGGGTTGACCAGCAGGCGGCGCTCGACTTCCTGCTTGGCCACATGAACGTGCTCGGCGCCGTCATCTTCGGTGAAACCAAGGGCGTGTTCTCCGACGCCTGCAACAAGGCCATCGAGTTCGGCAAGCCGGTCTTGATGCGCGACGACTGGAAGCGGGTCTTCGAGCCGGAAGAGATTGCGGCAAGCATTCAGCGGATTACCTGAGATGACCTTTTCCTTCTCCCCGAGGGGAGAAGGAAAGTCGCGGGCGTGCCGACACATGTCATCTGAATTAGTGATTGACTCATTATACCAGTTGGCTTAGCTGTACGGTGGCTAGGACCATCAGGCTTCGAAGCAAATTCGGGCCTGGGGTGGAGGATGGCTGGGGAGCGACGTTCCGTTGAGATGAACCGGCAAACGGCTTTGAACCCAGTCTATCCGCGCCCGAGCCATCTAAATGAATTGCATGCAGACAGCAGCCTTGGGTTGATCAAGGCATAGTTTTCAAAACGGGAGGAAATCATGAAACTCACTCGCAGAATGACGCTTGCGGCTTTTGCCGGCATGCTGGCACTCGGCACGGCCGCACCCGCTTATGCGGCGGATCTCATTGCCATCATCACGCCTTCGCACGACAATCCGTTCTTCAAGGCCGAAGCCGTCGGCGCTGAAGCCAAGGCCAAGGAACTCGGTTACGAAGCGCTGGTGCTCGTCCATGACGACGACGCCAACAAGCAGTCCGAGCTGATCGACACGGCGATCGGCCGCGGCGCCAAGGCAATCATCCTCGACAA
Organism: Mesorhizobium sp. M6A.T.Ce.TU.002.03.1.1; assembly: GCF_003997275.1. Classification (NCBI taxonomy): domain Bacteria; kingdom Pseudomonadati; phylum Pseudomonadota; class Alphaproteobacteria; order Hyphomicrobiales; family Phyllobacteriaceae; genus Mesorhizobium; species Mesorhizobium sp. M6A.T.Ce.TU.002.03.1.1. The sequence continues at coordinate 6,008 of NZ_RZTI01000061.1, read as the reverse complement.
TGCCGGCGCCGACGCCACCGTCGCCGCCGTGCAGAAAGCCAAGGACGCCGGCGTTCCGTCCTTCCTGATCGACCGCGAGATCAACGCCACCGGCGTCGCCGTCGCGCAGATCGTCTCGAACAACTACCAGGGCGCCCAGCTCGGCGCGCAGGAGTTCGTCAAGCTGATGGGCGAGAAGGGCAATTTCGTCGAGCTGGTCGGCAAGGAATCCGACACCAATGCCGGCATCCGCTCCAAGGGCTACCACGATGTCATCGACGACTATCCGGATCTGAAGATGGTGGCGCAGCAGTCGGCCAACTGGAGCCAGACCGAGGCCTATTCCAAGATGGAATCGATCCTCCAGGCCAATCCTGACATCAAAGGCGTGATCTCCGGCAACGACACGATGGCGATGGGCGCCTATGCCGCGCTCGCTGCCGCCGGACGCAAAGACGTCATCGTCGTCGGCTTCGACGGATCGAACGACGTTCGCGACTCGATCGCCTCAGGCGGCATCAAGGCCACAGTCCTGCAGCCGGCCTATGCGCAGGCGCAGATGGCAGTCGAGCAGGCCAACGACTTCATCAAGAACAAGAAGTCTCCGGCCGAGGAAAAGCAGTTGATGGACTGCGTCCTGATCAACGGCGACAATGCCGCCAAACTGGAAACTTTTGCGCTCACCAACTGAGCCGGCGTAACATCAATCGCAAGGGACGAGCTTCCGGCTCGTCCCTTGCTTCCATTTCCTGGGTGCCCTGACCGCCATGCCGAACAAGCCGACATGCTCGATCCTCGCCGCGCCGATCCTTGTCGCGATGGTCGGCATCAGCCTGACCGCCTGCAAGATCCTGCCGACACCGTCCGGGGAAAACGGCGGCAATGCCCCGGCCTTCAATGCGGACAAAATGGTCGGGGATATCTGGGCTGCCAAGATGGTGCCCTATCTCCAGCAGAAAGCCGGACCATTTCCCGAGGTTCACGCCCTGGCGAAAGCCGATCCAGCGGCTGCCGGTGCCAAGTACGGCAATCCGAAGAAGCAGGCGAATTCGCCATGGACCTTCGCGGTTCGCCTCGAAGGTAAGGTGGTCACGGCGAATACGCAGTCTCGCGCGGCGACGATGGATGTCGATGCCGACGGTGACGGCAAGGCCGATGCGCGGGTGCAGATCGGACCTGCGGTGCGTGGCACCGCGCTGCGCGACAGCCTCGACTTCATCCAGTTCAACGACTTCACCAACCAGATCGACTTCGCCCAGTTCGGCAAGGCGTTCAACATCCATGCCGACAAGACAGTGCTTTCCAAGCTGCCGCGCGAAGCGCTGGAGGGCCGGAGCGTCAGGATTGTCGGCGCCTATGTCATGGGCAGCGGCCAGGACCTGCCGCTGGTGACGCCGGCGGAGGCAGAGATCGGGCCGAAGCCATGACTACCGATCACGATGTGATCCTGAAGCTGGAAGACGTCTCGAAGGTCTATTCGGGCACCGTCGCGGTCAAGCGCGCGAATTTCGAGGTGCGCAAGGGCGCGGTCAACGTGCTGGTCGGCGAGAACGGCGCCGGCAAATCGACGCTGATGAAGATCATCGCCGGCGTCGAACAGCCGACGCTCGGCCGCATACTCCTGGAGGGCGAAGAGGTTTCCTTCTCGTCATCCGGGGACGCGGTGAACCGCGGCATCGGCATGGTGTTTCAGGAGCTGAACCTGTTCGGCAACCTGACCGTCGCCGAAAACATTTTCGCCACCCGCGAGATCATCAACCGGTTCCGCAAGATCGACAGCCGAGAACAGGAGCGCCGTGCGGCGAAATTCCTCGAGCGCCTGGAAGCCGGCATCCGGCCCGACATGCTGGTCGAGGACCTGCGCATCGGCCAGCAGCAGCTGGTCGAGATCGCCAAGGCGGTTTCGCTGGATGCGCGCATCCTCATCATGGACGAGCCGACCTCGGCGCTGAGTGCGGCGGAGGTCGAGATCCTGTTCAAGGTCATTGCCGACCTCAAGGCGCGCGGCGTGGCGATCGTCTACATCTCGCACCGGCTCGAGGAGCTGATCCGTATCGGCGACTACATCACCGTTCTGCGCGATGGGCGGATCACCGGCCAAGAGAAGATGAAAAACGTCGACACGCAATGGATCGTGCGGCAGATGATCGGCTCGGACGCCAAGGACTTCGCCAAGGCCGACGGCCATGTTCCAGGCGAAGAGATATTCCGCGCCGAGGACATCTGCCTGCCGCGCGTGACCGGCGGGCTTGCGGTCGATCATGTCTCGCTGTCGCTGCGTGCCGGCGAGATCCTCGGCATCTATGGGCTGATGGGTGCCGGACGCAGCGAGCTGTTCGACTGCATCATGGGTCGCCACGGCCATGCCACCGGGGCGATCTTCATTGCCGGCAAGAAAGTGAAAGAACGTGATACGACGCGTCGCATCCGGCGCGGACTGGCGCTGATCCCCGAGGACCGCCAGCGCGAAGGGCTGGTGTCGATACTCTCCGTCGCCAGCAACCTGACGCTGGCCAGCCTGTCGCGGTTTGTGCGCCTGTTCCATATCAGCGGCGCCAAGGAAAACCAGGCGGTGACGCAGATGGTGCGGGAGCTGGCGATCAAGGTCGCCAATCCGGCGCAAGAGGTCTCGTCGCTGTCGGGCGGCAATCAGCAGAAGGTGGTGATCGGCAAGGCGCTGCTCACCGGACCGAAGGTGCTGCTGATGGACGAGCCGAGCCGCGGCATCGACGTTGGCGCCAAGGCCGACGTCTTTCGCACCATGCGCAAACTGTCCCGCGACGGACTGGGCATACTGTTCGCCACCTCCGATCTCGACGAGGTGATGGCGCTGTCCGACCGGATCGCGGTGATGAGCAATGGAAAACTGACCGGCATGTTCGATCGCGCCGAGGCGACGGAGGCGGCACTCGTCGCCGCATCGGCGCTTGGCCACGGACCGGTCCCGCACACGGAGAGCCCCGCCCATGACTGACATCCCGGCCAAGGCGGCTGTTGCCTCCGCCTCGAACGGCTCCGTCCTGCTGACGCTGATGAAGGCGAGGACGTTCATCGCATTGATCGCCGTCCTGATCTTCTTCTCGATCGCAGCACCCAATTTCCTGTCGGCGGCCAATCTGATCCTGATGTCGAAGCACGTGGCGCTGAACGCGTTCCTGGCCATGGGCATGACCTTCGTCATCATCACCGGAGGCATCGACCTGTCGGTCGGCTCGATCGTCGGTCTTTGCGGCATGGTCGCCGGCTATCTCGTGCTCAACGGCATCGACCTGCAGGTCGGCTACACGATCTATTTCAACGTCTTCGAGATAGCACTGATCACGCTGGCGGTCGGCATATTGATCGGCGCCGTCAATGGATTGCTGATCACCAGGCTGAACGTCGCCCCGTTCATCGCCACGCTCGGCGTGCTCTATGTCGCGCGCGGCCTGGCGCTGCTGTCGTCCGACGGCCGCACTTTCCCGAACCTCGTCGGCAAACCCGATCTGGGCACGACGGGCTTCGGCTTCCTCGGCGCCGGCCGGCTGCTCGGCCTGCCGGTCTCGATATGGATTCTTGTCGTCGTAGCACTTGGGGCGGCCTATCTCGCCAAATACACCCCGCTCGGCCGCCACATCTTCGCCGTCGGCGGCAACGAGCGGGCGGCACGGATTTCGGGCGTCCGGGTCAATATGGTGAAGATGTTCGTCTACATGTTCTCCGGTTTCTGCGCGGCGATCGTCGGCCTGATCATCTCGTCCGAACTGATGGCCTCGCACCCGGCGACCGGCGAAAGTTTCGAGCTCAACGCCATCGCAGCGGCGGTGCTCGGCGGCACCTCGATGTCGGGTGGCCGCGGCACGATCGGCGGCACCATCGTCGGCGCCTTCGTCATCGGCATCCTCTCCGACGGACTGGTCATGATGGGCGTAAGCTCGTTCTGGCAGATGGTCATCAAGGGCCTCGTCATCATCGTCGCCGTCGTCGTCGACCAGGCGCAGCGCCGGCTGCAACAGCGCGTCACGCTGATGCAGATGGCAAAGGCGGGCTGAGCGTGGCGGAACTGCGGGGAGCGCTGATCGGCTGCGGCTTCTTTGCCGTCAACCAGATGCACGCCTGGCGCGACATCGCCGGCGCCTCGATCGTCGCTATTTGCGATCGCGACCCGGAACGGCTCAAGGTCGTCGGCGACCAGTTCGGCATCACGCGGCGCTACACCGACGCGGCAGCACTTTTTGCCGGCGAAAGCCTGAATTTCGTCGATATCGCCACCACCGCGCCGAGCCATCGTCCGCTCGTCGAGATGGCAGCACGGCACCGCGTTCCGGCAATCTGCCAAAAACCGTTCGCGCCGACGCTTGCCGACGCCAAGGCCATGGTGAAGGCCTGCATTGACGCAGGCGTGCCGCTGATGGTGCACGAGAACTTTCGCTGGCAGTCACCCATCCAGGCGGTGCGTGCCGTGCTCGACAGCGGCGAAATCGGCACACCCTTCTTCGGACGGATCTCGTTCCGCTCGGCCTATGACGTGTTTTCCGGCCAGCCATATCTGGCAACGGGAAAGCGCTTCATCATCGAGGATCTTGGCATCCACATCCTCGACATTGCCCGCTTTCTGCTGGGCGACGTTTCGACGATCACGACACGCACCGCTCGCATTAATCCTGAGATCGCCGGCGAGGACGTCGCTACCATGCTGATGGACCACAAGAGCGGCGCAACGTCTGTGGTCGATTGCAGCTATGCGACCAAGCTCGCGACCGAGCCGTTTCCGCAGACGCTGATCGAGATCGACGGCAGCGACGGCACGATCCGGCTTGCACAGGATTACCAGCTTACCGTCACCGGCAGGAACGGAACGGTGGTCAGCGACGTCTCGCCGCCGCTGCTGCCCTGGGCATCGCGGCCATGGCACAACATACAGGAAAGCGTCGTCGCCATTCAAAAGCACTGGGTCGACTGCCTGGCGAACAAAACCGAGCCGGCAACCTCGGGCGCCGACAACCTCAAGACTTTCGCGCTGGTCGAGGCTGCCTATGCGGGTGCTGCGAGCCGTGAACCGGTGCAGCTCGACGCTTTGCTGAGATGACCGCCGACGCCTTCCTCCTCTATGGCACGCGCGCGGTCGAGGCCGACCCTGTCAGGCTGCGCGCCGGCGCGCTCACCGCCGACTTCGCCAACGGCAATCTACGGACTATCCGCCATGGCGGCATCGAAGTGCTGCGTGCCATCGCCTATATCGTCAGGGATCGCGACTGGGGCACCTACGAGCCGGCGCTCACGGATTTAGTCATCGACCAGGGCTCCGATACTTTCACTGTCAGCTATTCGGCAAGTTATGTCGGACCGGAGGGAAGCCGGCTCGACTTTCGCGCGACGATCGAAGGTTCCGCCGACGGCCAGCTGGTTTTCGACGTGAGCGCGCTTCCCGAAAGCGATTTCGAGACCAATCGCTGCGGCTTCTGCATCCTGCATCCGATCGCCGGCCTGGCCGGCAGCCAGGTCACGGTCGAGCACACCGACGGCAGCATGGTGGAAACAAAGCTTCCCGACCTGATCGACCCTTGGCAGCCTTTCAAGGATTTGCGGGCGATCACCCATGAGGTCCGGCCCGGCGTCACCGCCGAATGCCGGATGGAAGGCGACGCGTTCGAGATGGAGGACCAGCGCAACTGGTCGGATGCGTCCTACAAGACCTACGTCCGGCCGCTCGCGCTGCCATGGCCCTACATACTGCCTGCCGGCGAGATGCTGCGCCAGACGATCAGCCTGCGTGTGTCCGGTGACGGGAAAGTGCCGGCTGCCGCCGCAACCGCCGAGCCAATCCGCGTCGAGATCGGCGAAGCCGGACCGGCGCTGCCGGATATCGGCGTGATCATCTACCCGGACGAGGTCGAGACGACGCTTGCAAACCTGCCGACACTGTCCGCGCTCGGCCCGCAACAGTTGATGTTCCATTATGATCCGACGCGCGGCCACGGCCTCGACGTTTTGCAGTACTACGCCAAGCTCGCCGCAGCCTATCCGGCCAAGACAACGCTCGAATGCGT